>NZ_LBIA02000001.1:600000-802500 GCF_001006325.2 Afipia massiliensis
TCTGACCGGCGACATGCAGCGCCCAGACGTGCAGCACGACGACGCCAGCGATCACGAACGGCAGCAGGTAGTGCAGCGAGAAGAAGCGGTTCAGCGTCGGATTGCCGACCGAGTACCCGCCCCACAGCAGCGTCACGATGCTCTCGCCAAAATACGGAATGGCGGAGAACAGGTTGGTGATGACGGTGGCGCCCCAGAAGCTCATCTGGCCCCACGGCAGCACGTAGCCCATGAAACCGGTTGCCATCATCAGCAGGTAGATGATGACGCCGAGAATCCACAGCACCTCGCGCGGCTCCTTGTATGAGCCGTAATAGAGGCCGCGGAACATATGGATGTATACGGCGATGAAGAACATCGATGCGCCGTTGGAATGCAGGTAGCGCAGCAGCCAGCCGTAGTTGACGTCGCGAACGATCAGTTCGACCGACTTGAAGGCGAAATCGACATGCGGCGTGTAGTGCATCGCCAGGATGACGCCGGTGATGATCTGCACGCCGAGCATCATCGAAAGGATCGCGCCGAACGTCCACCAGTAGTTGAGGTTACGCGGTGTCGGGTAGGCAACGAAGGACGAGTGGATCAGCCCCCCGATCGGGAGACGCCGTTCAACCCATTTCAAGGCTGGGTTTTGCGGGTTGTAGTTCGATGGTCCGCTCATGATGCGATCCTGAAAAAGAAGAAGCGACGCAATCGGGTCAGATTAGGAATCAGCCGATTTTGATTTTGGTGTCGGAGACGAACGAATAAGGCGGCACCGGGAGGTTGGTCGGCGCCGGGCCCGAGCGGATACGGCCCGAGGTGTCGTACTGCGAGCCGTGGCACGGGCAGAAGAAGCCGTCATAGGTGCCTTCGTGGGCAATCGGAATGCAGCCAAGATGCGTGCAGATGCCGACCACGACCAGCCACTGGTCGTGGCCTTCCTTGACGCGCGCCTGGTCGCTCTCCGGATCGGGAAGGCTCGCGGTCGGAACAGCGCGCGCCTCGTCGATCTGCTTCTTGGTGCGGTTCATGATGTAGATCGGCTTGCCGCGCCAGAACACCTTGATGTCCTGTCCGGTGGCGATCGGTGTGAGATCCACTTCGATCGGAGCGCCTGCCGCGATGGTCGAGGCATCCGGGTTCATCTGGGAAATCAGCGGCCAGGCCACTGCCGCCGCACCGACGGCAGCTACGGATCCCGTCGCTACATAGAGAAAATCACGGCGTGTCGCAGCGGCCGATGATGAAGACGTCACGATTGCAAACCCTTTCCGAACTGCAACCGGCTGACCCATCCCCGTACGACGCATCGCATGCGCCGGGAGAGGAAGCCGGTGCCCGCGGGCCCCGCGGTGGCAGAATGACCACTTGTCCTACTCAACCGGGCAGAACATACGATCTAGAATCGATCTATTGGCACCCTTGCCGGGAGAGCGCAAGCCCGCTATCGGCACATTTAGTGCGACGCACTAAAACCGCCCATAGCTGTGATTTTTCTTCACGTTTTCCACCGGGGCCAGAGGCCGTTTTCCGATGCGCGTCGTCCTTTTTCAACCTGACATCCCGCAAAACACCGGGACGATTCTGCGGCTCTGCGCCTGCCTCGGCGTGGAGGCCCACATCATCGAGCCGGCCGGATTTCCCATTTCCGACCGGCATTTCCGCCGCGCCGGAATGGACTACCTCGACCAGGTCACCATCGTGCGCCACGATTCATGGGCTGCCTTCGAGGCCTGGCGCGCCCGGTCCGGCGGCCGGCTGGTTCTTTTTTCGACAAAGGCGGCAACGCCCTATCTCGACCATATCTATCGGGATGACGACATCCTGCTGTTCGGCCGGGAATCCGCCGGCGTCCCGGATGACGTGGTAAACGCGGCCGACGAACGGCTGGTCATCCCGATCGCTTCAGGAATGCGCTCCCTGAACGTCGCCATGACGGTGGCCATGGCGCTCGGTGAAGCGCTCAGACAGACACGCAGCGTGTTTTCGAGCGAAGTGGGCACCGGTTCGCGTTAAGAAAACACGGTAAAGCTAAAAGGAACGGCGAGTTGAGTTACGCGGTCAAGGAAATCTTCCTGACATTGCAAGGCGAAGGCGCCCATGCCGGGCGCACGGCCGTGTTCTGCCGGTTCAGCGGCTGCAACCTGTGGACCGGCCGCGAGCAGGACCGCGCTGACGCCGTATGCAAGTTCTGCGACACCGATTTCGTCGGCATGGACGGTACGCTCGGCGGACGCTACGCGAACGCTGACGACCTCGCCTGCGCCATTGCAGAACAATGGGTGGGCCCGCAGGACCATCGCTATACGGTCCTGACCGGCGGCGAGCCCCTGCTCCAGATCGACCCCGCCCTGATCGATGCGCTGCATGCCCGCGGCTTCACCATCGCGGTCGAGACCAACGGCACCATCGCGGCCCCGCCCGGCCTCGACTGGATCTGCGTCAGCCCGAAGGCCGGATCGGAACTGGTCATCCGCAAGGGGCACGAATTGAAACTGGTCTATCCGCAGGAGGAAAACACTCCGGAGGATTTCGCGGGCCTGGAATTCGAGCGGTTCTCGTTGCAGCCGATGGACGGACCTGACATAGCGCAAAGCACCCAGGCGGCGATCGCGTATTGCCTGCGTCATCCGCAGTGGCGCCTCAGCGTCCAGACGCACAAGACGCTTGGCATCAGATAGAACTGGCATCAGCCAAGACCGGATAGAATCTATGTGGGAATTGACGAAATCGTTCCGTTTCGAGGCCGCGCATTCGCTGCCGGGCACGACGCTGGGCGAAGCCAGCGACGAAATCCACGGCCACTCGTTCCGCGCCGAGATCAGCATCCGCGGCACGCCAGACCCCGCCACCGGGATGGTGATGGATCTGGGCGTGCTCGAGCAATCGATGGCCGACGTGCAAAAAATGCTCGACCACAAACTGCTGAACAAGGTCGAAGCGCTGGGCGCGCCGACGCTGGAAAACCTCACGCGCTTCATCTGGGACCGGGTCCAGCACGCGGGCAAGGTCACCCGCGTCAGCGTTCATCGCGACAGTTGCAACGAAAGCTGCACTTATTACGGCCCGCAGGGCTAGCCGGAGACGTCCATTGGAAAAGCCCGTCACCACGATCGAGCAACGCAAACAGCAGGCGCGGATGTGGTTCGAGCGACTGCGCGACGACATTTGCCTCGCGCTGGAAAAACTAGAGGCAGACGCGCCGAGTATGCTTTATCCCGGCGATGCCGGGCGTTTCGTGCGCACGCCGTGGAATCGCACCGACCACTCGGGAAAGCCCGGCGGCGGCGGCGTGATGTCGGTGCTGCGCGGTCGGCTGTTCGAGAAGGCCGGCGTGCATTGCTCGACCGTGCACGGCGAATTCGCACCGGAATTCCGCGCACAGATTCCCGGCGCCGCGGACGATCCGCGGTTCTGGGCCTCCGGCGTTTCGCTGATCATTCATCCGCGCAATCCGAACGTTCCCGCGGTCCACATGAACACGCGTTTCGTGGTCACGACCAAGGCATGGTTCGGCGGCGGCGCGGACCTGACCCCGGTGCTCGACCGGCGGCGGACGCAGGACGACCCCGACACGGTCGCCTTTCATGCGGCGATGAAGGCAGCCTGCGATGCCCATGCGGCGGTCGCGCCCTACGAGAAGTACAAAACCTGGTGCGACGAGTATTTCTACCTGCCCCACCGCAAGGAGGCCCGAGGCATCGGCGGCATCTTCTACGACTGGCTCGATTCGGGGGACTGGGACGCCGACCTGGCTTTCACCCAGCACGTCGGCCGGACCTTTGCCGGGATCTACCCGGAGCTGGTGCGGCGGAATTTCAAGGACGCCTGGACCGACGAGGACCGCCAGGAGCAACTGGTCCGCCGGGGCCGCTATGTCGAATTCAACCTGCTCTATGATCGGGGAACGATTTTCGGGCTGAAAACAGGCGGAAATGTCGATTCGATCCTGTCGTCGATGCCGCCCGAGGTGAAGTGGCCGTAACGGCTCCCGCGACAGGCAAAAGTTCAGAAAAGCTTAATAAAAGAGCACTTTCTGAGCGATTTTGACGTGTCACCTAGACAACACACTCGCCAAAGAACAGCACCCAAAGCCCCCGAAGCCAGTGGAACGCATTGAGCCGGTAACATCCCGCCGGTATTGCTATGGTCATAGGCGTGGCAGAATCGTGCTGCCATCGACAAGTTATACAGGGGCTCACATGCGCAAGATTGCTGTTCTTCTTCTCGCTGCCGCAGGCGTTAGCCTGGCAGGCGCGGCTTCCGCAGCCGATCTCGGCACCGCACCGATCTATCGCAAGGCACCTCCCGTGCAGGTCTTCACCTGGACCGGCGGTTACATCGGCGGTTACATCGGCGGCGCATTCGGTGCCAACGACGTCGTCACGGGCGTTCCGGTTGATGGGGCTGGCTTGCCAATCTTCGCGGGCGCTCCAGCGTCGTACGGCTACGGCTCAAGCGTGATCGGCGGCTACACCAGCGGCTACAACTACCAGTTCGCCCCGAACTGGGTGATCGGTTACGAAGGTGAAACCGGCTACATCGGCCTCAAGGGCTCGTCCGCCTATGCCGGATCGGCGACCTCGATTGCGACGACTCGCGCCGAAGGCCTCTACAGCGTCTGGGCTGCCCGCTTCGGTTACGCATTCGACCGCTCGCTGATCTACGTCAAGGGCGGCGCGGCTCTGGTCGATTTCGAGACCGGTGTGTCCAACGGAACCCCTGGCACGCACATCGACACCATGCACACCAAGTATCGCCTCGGTTACGCGATCGGCGGCGGCTGGGAGTATGCCTTCGACAACAAGTGGAGCGTGAAGGCCGAATACCTCTACATGGGCTTCGACAACAACATCACCACCACGGGCAACCTCAACGGCAATGGCGGCACGCAGGTCTGGACCACGACCAGCCTCCCCGGCATTCACACCGCCAAGGTCGGTCTGAACTACAAGTTCGACATGCTCGGGTACGTCCTCGGCATCGTTCGCTAACCGCCGACAGTTCTCTAAACGTCAAAGCCCCGGACATGGTCCGGGGCTTTTTCTGTTTGTCGCAAATCCTATCAACGACCCTTTGTCGCCGTGTCATGACCCGCGGCTAGGCTGCAGGCTCCTCACATCACCAAGGAGCCGATCATGAGACTAAAAGCAGGCGACGTCGTTGTTCTTAAATCCGGTGGTCAGGCGATGACTGTCGCCGAGGTCACCGACGAGACGGTCGAGTGCATCTGGCTCGGCGAAGAAGGCGACCTGTTCCGCGAAAAGCTTCCGCCGTCCGTTCTCGAACTCGCTCACATCGACCTGTCGGACGATGAGGACGAACACGACGAAGACGAAGGCAGCGAAGAAGACGAGAGCGAAAGCGAAGACC
This sequence comes from Afipia massiliensis, assembly GCF_001006325.2. Lineage (NCBI taxonomy): Bacteria > Pseudomonadati > Pseudomonadota > Alphaproteobacteria > Hyphomicrobiales > Nitrobacteraceae > Afipia > Afipia massiliensis. Next base: position 605,356 of record NZ_LBIA02000001.1, read on the forward strand.
AGCACGCGAAGAAGACGGCGGAAGTCGCCTGAAGGCGACAGCGCATACTTCTTCACCTCTCCCCGTTCTGACGAGGAGAGGTCAAACAAGCACGATCAAAGCCGGTGATCCCGCGTGAATCGCGCGACGGTGTCATCGGCGATGGTTGTCAGCGCCGCTGCATCGAGCGGAAACTGCATCGCCAGCCACGCATCCTCGGCCAGCGTCAGCACGTGGCCGAGCGCCGGACCTTCCGCGAAGCCACGCGCAATGAAGTCCGCCGCCTTGAGCGGGAAAACCGGAGCCGTCCAGCGCTGCGGCAACGTCACGAGATCACGCCACTGCGGTGAGTTGAAACCCTGCCCCGCCCGCGACCATGCCAGCATGATCCGGTCGAGATAGCGCGGCGCACCCAGCCGGTACAACCTGCGCTGCGCCGTCGCCTCGTCCATGCCGGCCGCCCGCCACCAGCGATGCCCCATCGAATCGAGGCGCTTGGTTTCGGCATTGGACAGCCGCCAGCGCAGCGACAGGCGCTTCGCATCTTCGGTGACCGCGACCCCCAATGCGCCAAGGCGGAGCGTTGCGTCCGGTCCAATCCCCAGCTCGCGCTCGGCGGCGATCATGTTGGCGAGGGCGCCGTGATAGACCACGCCCGCCGTCAGCCGCAGCAGCAGTCCCGCGTCGTCCATCGCCACCAGCGCCGGTGCCGCGCCCTTCGCGACCATCAGCTTGAGCATTTCAATCCGGATGCGCTCGGCGGACAGACCTGACAGGCCGTCGCGTCCGGCGATGCAGGCCTCATACCCGGCAGGGTCCGGCGCACCCTCGCCATAGGCCGCGTGAATCCGGAAGAATCGCAGGATGCGCAGGTAATCCTCGGCAATGCGCTGCGCGGGCTCGCCGATGAAGCGCACGCGGCGGGCTTTGATGTCCGCCAGCCCGCCAATTTCGTCGTGAACAACACCATCCGGCGTCACCGACAAGCCGTTGATCGTGAAGTCACGGCGCATTGCGTCGCGCCTCCAGTCGCGGCCGAAGGCCACCTTGGCCTTGCGCCCGAAGGTCTCGATGTCCTCGCGCAGCGTGGTCACTTCGAACGGCTGGCCCTCGATCACCAGCGTGACTGTGCCGTGCTCGACGCCGGTCGGCACCGACTTGATATGCGCGAGCTTGGCGCGGCGGATCACTTCGTCCGGCAGCGCCGTGGTCGCAATATCGATATCGCCAACGGGAAGATCGAGCAGCGCATTGCGCACCGCGCCGCCCGCCACCCTCGCTTCCTCGCCGTCCGCATTGAGCAAGGTCAGCACCCGCGCCGTCGCGCCAGCCTTCAACCAGGGGGCGTCGCGCAGCGAACGCGGAGCGCTCATTTCTCGGACCCCCGGATCAGCTTGCCGTCCTCAACCCGCGCGGGCGTATAGGTCGAGCCGGGAGGCGCGCCGGAGAAATGCGCCAGCAACACCAGACTGACGATCACAAGCACAAACGCCGCCACCGCCAGCTTGCCGACGACATGGAGTGGCCACGATGACTTGACCCAGACGCCCGAGCGGCTTGCCAGAAGGAACGCCGCATAGACCGCAAATGGAATGAGGAAGATTGCGATCTCGGTGAGGACGGGACGGATCATGAAAGACAGATCCGTTCATACATCGCGCGCAGCATGCCCGCAGTCGCACCCCAGATGTAATGCGTCTCGAACGGCATCTCATAAAACGAGCGCTGCATGCCGCGGAATTCCTTGCTGCCGAGCTTGTGATTGACCGGGTCCATCAGGAACGCCAGCGGCACCTCGAATGCGGCATCGACTTCATTGGCGTTGATCGTGAGTTCGAAGCCCGGCCGGACACGCGCCAGCGTCGGCAGAATCCGAAATCCGAAGCCGGTTGCATACACATCGAGGTAACCGATCGGTTCGACGAAATCCCGCTTGAGCCCGATCTCCTCGTCGGCTTCGCGCAGCGCCGCATCCATCGGCGAGGCATCCGTCGGATCGATCTTGCCGCCGGGAAACGATATCTGTCCGGCGTGCTCGTTGAGATGTTCGGCGCGCTTGGTCAGCAGCACCATCGGCACATCGCGCTCCACGATCGGAACGAGAACCGCCGCCGGACGCACCGGACGCTCCTTCGCGATGATCTGCAGCATCGCATCAGTGCCGAAATCGCCGGTCGGCGCCAGCACGGCGGCGTCGGTCAATCCAGGCGGCACATCGAAATTCAGGCGTTCTCGCGACCGGCGAAAGAATTCGCCGGACGTGATCTCGGCCGCTGCCGCGATGTTGTCAGGTACCGCGTCCCTCAAAACAGTCTTCGTCAACCCAAATCCTCTTTCGTCAAACAGGGTCGCGCGCCTGCGCGGCGTCCGCCATCGAGAAGAACTCGCCGCCCGACGTGACCCCGAACATCTCGTGGCCATCGACGGTGCGAATTTCACCCATCTCGACCAGATCATAATAGAGCGCGCGTGTGACTTTTGCCCACAAATCCGCACGCACATGGAGGTATGGCGTTAGCCCACCGTCGGCCGCGGCTTCGAACCGCAGCCTGTGGGCGCCATCGCATGGCACCCATTCGTCGACATTGGTGCGGAAACTCAACACCCGCGCCGCACCATCACCGTCTTGCTCCATCTCAACAGCGAGAAACGGCGCGTCATCGACGCGGATACCAACCTTCTCCACCGGCGTGACCAGAAAATACTTGCCGTCTTCGCGCTTGAGGATTGTGGAAAACAGCTTCACCAGCGCCGGCCGCCCGATCGGTGTCCCAAGATAGAACCATGTGCCGTCGTTCGCGATCCGCATGTCGAGATCGCCGCAGAACGGCGGATTCCACAAATGGACCGGCGGCAGACCTTTTGTCGCAGCACCGCGCGCAGCATGAGTCAGCCCGTCCAGACGCTGAACCGGATTCGGCTCCTGTTTCTGCCCTTGGTTCGCCATTGTTTGCCCTGACCGTTGACGCTTCTGTTTGGCACGAATGGTGCACAACAAGAAGCCGAGAGACCGCTGATCGAGAACGGATGAACGACCAACAAATCACCCCGGCGCCCGGCGCGATTACTCGCCACATCGTGATGAGTTTCAAGCCCCCTAGCCGCTAATGTGGGGACAGCTAGTGTGGTGGTTCGCAAGTCCGCATCATTTATCCGGGGGCATCTCATCTGCGGACTTGCGAACTAAAACCACACTAGAATTAGTTGTTCTAGTGTCCTTCCGAATCCGAAGTTCGCTTCGGAACGTGCTGCAAGGAAAGCGAACTTCGGATTCGGGACACTAGATGGGTGAATACATAAGAGAATACATGGCCTTTGCACGGGTTTAGCATAGGCCTGCGGTCTGAAGTCCGGGCTTTGAGTCCCGCGGAACCCGAAAACGGAATCGTGCGGTCCACGCAAGGAGCGATGAATATGGCTGGCGCAGAAGGTGTCGAGAAACTGGAAGACGTGATCGTGCGCTCGGCCGAGCAGATCGCGGGGAACATCCGCACCGCCCGGGAGGCGGTTTCAACCGTCATCTTCGGGCAGGAACGCGTCGTCGAAAATGCGCTGGTCACGATCCTGTCGGGTGGACACGCATTGCTGATCGGCGTTCCGGGTCTGGCGAAAACCAAACTCGTGGAAACGCTCGGCATCACGCTCGGCCTCGATGCCAAGCGCGTGCAGTTCACGCCGGACCTGATGCCGTCGGATATTCTCGGAGCTGAAGTGCTGGATGAAAGCGTCAGCGGCAAGCGCTCATTCCGCTTCATCGCGGGGCCGGTGTTCGCACAACTCCTGATGGCAGACGAAATCAACCGCGCCAGCCCGCGCACGCAGTCTGCGTTGCTGCAGGCGATGCAGGAGCAGCACATCACCGTCGCCGGCGCACGCCACGATCTGCCGAAGCCGTTCCATGTGCTCGCCACGCAGAATCCGCTGGAGCAGGAAGGCACCTATCCGCTGCCGGAGGCTCAGCTCGACCGCTTCCTGATGGAAATCGACGTCGAATATCCGGACCGCGACGCCGAGCGCAAAATCCTGTTCGACACCACCGGTGCGGACCAGTCGGTCGCGAAAGTGGCGATGACCGCCGAAACGCTGCTCACCGCACAGCGGCTGGTGCGGCGTCTGCCGGTGGGCGATTCCGTGGTCGAGGCAATTCTGTCGCTCGTCAGGTCCGCGCGTCCGGGTGAGGACAGCGGCGAGATCGGCAAGTCGATCGCGTGGGGACCGGGACCGCGCGCCAGCCAGGCGCTGATGCTCGCGGTTCGCGCGCGGGCGCTGCTCGACGGGCGGCTCGCGCCGTCGATCGACGACGTGCTGGATCTCGCGGAGCCCGTTCTCAAGCACCGCATGGCGCTGACGTTCTCGGCGCGCGCGGAGGGCCGCACCATTCCCGACATCATCAAGCAACTCAAATCACGGATCGGCTGATGGCAGCACGGCCGCAACCCGCACTTCAGGAGATCGAAGCAGTCCGGCGTGCCGATGGTGAAAGCCGTTCGCTCGCCGCGTCGCTGCCGCGTCTCGTGCTGGAAGCGCGGCGCATCTCGGCCAACGTGATCCACGGCCTGCACGGGCGGCGGCGCGCCGGCACCGGCGAAAACTTCTGGCAATATCGCCGCTTCGTTTCCGGCGAAGCCGCGCAGAATGTCGACTGGCGGCGTTCGGCGCGCGACGATCATCTCTACGTCCGCGAGCAGGAATGGGAGGCCGCGCACACCGTGTGGCTGTGGCCGGATCGCTCCAAATCGATGGCGTTCGCCTCGAAGACTGCGCGCGACAGCAAGCTTGAGCGCGCGCTTGTGGTGACGTTCGCGCTGGCCGACCTGCTGGTGGCCGGCGGCGAGCGCGTCGGCATTCCCGGCCTGATGAATCCGAGTTCGAGCAGCAACATCGTCGACAAGATGGCGCAGGCGATCCTGCACGACACGCTCACGCGGTCGAGCCTGCCGCCGTCCTTCGTACCGTCGGCGCTGTCGGAAGTCGTGGTGCTGTCCGATTTCTGGTCGCCCATCGGCGAGATCCACGCCATGCTCGCCGGGCTCTCGTCATCGGGCGCACACGGCACGCTGTTGCAGGTCGTCGATCCCGCCGAGGAAACGTTCCCCTATTCGGGCCGCGTTGAATTCGTCGAGCCCGAAGGCGGCGACGTCATCACCGCCGGACGCGCCGAAACCTGGGCGAAGGATTACATCGCGCGCGTTGCCGCGCATCGCGCCGCCATCCGCGAGGAAACCAACAAGCTCAGTTGGCTGTTCTCGACCCACACCACCGATCGCTCCGCCGCCGAACTGCTGCTGTATCTGCACAGCGGCATGATGGTCGCCAAAGGCAGCGCAGGCCGCGTCGCCGTGACAGCGGGGCGCAGCTCATGATGGGCCTGCCGCTCTCGTTCGCCGAACCATGGCTGCTGATGGGGCTGCTGAGCCTGCCGGCGCTGTGGTGGCTGCTGCGCGTGATGCCGCCGCGCCCGCGCCGCGTCGATTTTCCGCCGACGCGCCTGCTGTTCGACATCGCACCGAAGGAAGAAACGCCGTCGCGCTCGCCGTGGTGGCTAACGCTATTGCGCCTGCTCGCCGCAGCGCTCGTCATTCTCGCAGCCGCCGGTCCGATCTGGAATCCGAGCGAGGGCGTGACGCGCTCCAGCGCGCCGCTGGTGCTGTTGCTTGATGACGGCTGGAGCGCTGCGTCCAACTGGGACGCCCGCATCAAGACCGCCGACGATCTGATTTCCAATGCGGAGGCCGACCGGCGCGCTGTCGCGCTCGTTCCGCTGTCGGACTCGACCCGCGATATCACGCTGATTCCTGCGGGCACCGCGCGCGTGACACTGCGCCAGCTTACGCCGAAGCCCTACTCGGTCGAGCGGGTCGAGACGCTGCCCGCGCTGACGCGCTTCCTCGCCAAGACCGGCGACGGCGAAATCGTCTGGCTCAGCGACGGCATCGATACCGGACGCGGCAGCGAGTTCACCGAAGGCCTGGCGAAAACGATTCAGGATCGCACGCTGACGATTTTCGAAGGCGGCACTCCGCCAGCGCATGCGCTGGTCGCGGCGGAAAATGCAGCGGCAAAGATGACGGTGAAGGTGCTGCGCGCCAATGGCGGCGGCGGTGACACCGGACTTGTCCGCGCGCTGGATCAGAAGGGCTCTCCGATCGGCGAGGCGAAATTTGCCTTCGGTTCCCAGGATCGCGAAACCGAGGCGAGCTTCGACCTGCCGGTGGAACTGCGCAACGACATCACGCGCCTCGAAGTTTCCGGCGAGCGCTCGGCCGGCGCGGTGCAACTGCTCGACAAACGCTGGCGCCGCCGCGCCATCGGCATCGTCTCGGGCGCAACCAGCGACACGGCACAGCCGCTGCTGGCCTCGACATTCTATCTGGCACGCGCGCTGGCGCCGTTCGCCGACGTGCGGCTTGGCGAACGCGGCTCGCCCGCAGTGGCGATTGGACAGTTTCTCGACCAGAAGCTGCCGATGATCGTGCTTGCCGACGTCGGCACCTTGTCGCCTGAGATCCGCGACCGGCTCAACACATGGATCAGGCAGGGCGGCGTGCTGGTTCGCTTCGCCGGGCCGCGCCTTGCCGCAGGCGACGACGATCTCGTGCCGGTGAGACTGCGGCGTGGTGGACGCAGCTTGGGGGGCAGCCTTACCTGGGAGAAGCCGCAGCCGCTGGCATCATTCACCGCCGACGGACCGTTCGCTGGCCTTGTCGTTCCGAAAGACATCACCGTGACGCGTCAGGTGCTGGCCGAACCCGATCCGGGGCTCGCCGCGCGAAGCTGGGCCTCGCTCGCCGACGGCACGCCGCTGGTGACCGGCGAACACCGTGACAAAGGCCTGATCGCGCTGTTCCATATCAGCGCCGATATGCGCTGGTCGGACCTGCCGCTCTCTGGCACCTTCGTCGAGATGCTGCGGCGAATCGTCGATATGTCCGGCTATACGGCCAACATAGGCGCGGGTGTCGCCACTGAAGCCGGAGCGGAAACGGTTGCGCCGATCCGCACCCTCGACGGCTTCGGCGCGTTCGGACCACCGCCTTCCACTGCGAAGCCGTTGCGCGCGGACTACCGCGACCGCGCCACGCCCGATCATCCGCCCGGTCTTTACGGCCCTGCAGACGGCCCGCTTGCGGTGAACGCGCTCGCTGCCGCGGACAGGCTCGCGCCGCTCGATACCTCTGCGTTGAAGGCGCGGCGCGCGACCTACACCAACGCCGAGCCGCGTGAACTGCGCGGCATCCTGCTCTCGACTGCGCTGGCGCTGTTCCTGATCGACGCGATCATCGTCGCTATTCTGGGCGGCGGCCTCACGGCCCTGCTGCGGCGGCGGACGGCGACGGCAGCGCTCGCCGCCGCATTCGCGCTGGCATCTGTGACTGGCCTCCCCTCGCCGTCTTACGCGCAGGCCCCGAAGACTCCGCCGAGGAGCGCGCCTGCCAAGCCCCCTGCAAGCAACCCCGCCAGTGACGACTTCGCCATCAAGGCAGTTTCACAGACGCGCCTCGCCTATGTCGTCACCGGCAACGCCGACGTGGATTCCATCGTCAAGGCCGGACTTTCCGGGCTGACACTGTTTCTCGCGCAACGCACCGCGCTGGAAGCCGGCGAGCCTGTCGGCGTCGATCCGGCGCGCGACGAACTCGCCTTCTTCCCGCTGGTGTACTGGCCCGTGATCACCGGCACACCGAAGCCGTCGCAGGACGCCATCAACAAGCTCGACGCCTACATGAAACAGGGCGGCACGGTGCTGTTCGACACCCGCGATGCGATCGAAGCGCCACCGGGTCCGGGCGGTGAATCGCAAACCCCCGGCATGCTGACGCTGCGCGAGATTTTGTCCTCGCTTGATATTCCCGAGCTTGAGCCGGTGCCGCGCGAACACGTGCTGACCAAAACATTCTACCTGCTGCGCGACTTCCCGGGCCGTTTCAACTCGGGGCAGACCTGGGTCGAAACACTGCCGCGCGTCGACGACGAGGATGCAGCCGACCGGCCCGCACGCGGCGGCGACGGGGTCTCGCCGATCATCATCACCTCGAACGATCTTGCCGGCGCTTGGGCGATGCGGACCGACGGCCAGCCCATGCTGCCGCTGACGCCGGGCGATCCGCGCCAGCGCGAAATGGCCTTCCGTTCCGGCGTCAACATCGTGATGTACACCCTGACCGGCAACTACAAGGCCGACCAGGTCCACGCGCCCGCTCTCATTGAACGGCTGGGGCAATGAGCATGAGCATTGCACCTTCAAACAATAACGCCGTCATGGCCGGGCTTGTCCCGGCCATCCACGTCTTATTCTTGTCTGCTCGCAAGGAAGGCGTGGATGCCCGGGACAAGCCCGGGCATGACGATGAACTCAAAGTCTGTACGTCATGAACTACGGTATCGCCTTCGCGCCCCTCGTTCCCACGCTCGTGCTGTGGATCGGCCTTGCTGCGATCATCGTGATCGCGGCTGTGCTGATGGTGGCGCGTGCACGCGGCGCTGCAATCCGCATTGCCGCGCTGGCGCTGATTCTGCTGGCGCTGGCCAATCCGTCGTTCACGCGCGAGGAGCGCGAACCGCTGTCCTCGGTCGTCGCCGTTGTTGTCGACAAGAGCCCGAGCCAGAATTTCGGCGAGCGCACCCGCGAAACCAACGAGGCGCGCGATGCGCTGGTTGACCGACTCAAGCAGATCAAGGGGATCGAGGTTCGCACGGTCGAAGCCGGACAGGCCGACGGCGAAACCGACGGCACCAAGCTGTTCTCGGCGGTGACGTCGGCGCTGTCCGATGTGCCGACCGACCGCGTTGCCGGCGCATTCCTAATCACCGACGGCCGCGTGCACGACATTCCCGCCAATGCCGCCGCCATCGGCTTCAACGCGCCGGTTCATGCGCTGATCACCGGCCGCAGCAACGAACGGGACCGCCGCGTCGCCATCGTCGCTGCTCCCCGCTTCGGCATCGTCGGCCAGACCCAGACCATCACCTATCGCCTCGACGATCAGGGCGTGACCAACCAGAGCGCGCGTGTCGTGGTCCGGCGCGACGGCGATGTGCTCAGCGAGCGCGCGGTGCGCAGCGGCGAGCAGGTCAGCGTCACCATCGACATTCCGCATGCCGGGCCGAACATCGTCGAGATCGAAGCCTCGAAGCTGGAAGGTGAACTGACGCCGGTGAACAACCGCGCCGTGGTGTCCATCGACGGCGTGCGCGACAAGCTCCGCGTGCTGCTGGTGTCCGGCGAGCCGCATTCCGGCGAGCGCACCTGGCGCAACCTGCTGAAGTCGGACGCCAGCGTCGATCTGGTGCACTTCACCATTCTGCGCCCGCCCGAAAAGCAGGACGGCACGCCGATCAACGAACTGTCGCTGATCGCCTTCCCGACGCGCGAACTGTTCCAGCAGAAGATCAACGAGTTTCAGCTGATCATTTTCGACCGCTACGCCCGGCAAGGAGTGTTGCCGATTTCCTATTTCGACAACATCGCTCGCTATGTGCGCGGCGGCGGCGCGGTGCTGGTGTCCGCTGGTCCCGACTACGCCAGCCAGACCAGCATCTGGCGTACGCCGCTCGACACAATCCTGCCCGCCGAGCCTGTCGGCGTCACCGAGCAGGCCTTCACGGCGCGCCTGACCAATATCGGCAAGCGTCATCCGGTCACGCGCGGGCTTGAGGGCTCCAGCAGCGAACCGCCGCACTGGAGCCGCTTTTTCCGCCTGATCGATACCCGTAACCCCGCCAATCCGCCGATCATGGAAGGCGCTGACGGCAAGCCGTTGCTGCTGTTGTCGCGACAGGGCGAAGGCCGCGTCGCGCTGTTGCTGTCCGATCACATCTGGCTGTGGGCGCGCGGCTATGAAGGCGGCGGCCCGCATCTCGATCTGCTGCGGCGGATGTCGCACTGGCTGATGAAGCAGCCGGACCTCGACGAGGAAGCGCTGCGGCTCAAGGTGGAAGGACGCGATCTCGTTGTCGTGCGGCAGACCATGGCCGACGCCGTGGTGCCCGTTACTGTCACCTCGCCATCGGGCGTGACGCGTCAGGTCAACCTAACCGCGGCCGATCCCGGCGAATGGCGCGCCTCGCTCAGCGCCGATGAACTCGGCCTTTGGCAGGCGACCGACGGTTCGCTCAAGGCGCTGATCAATGTCGGCCCGGTCAATCCGAAAGAGTTCGCCGAGGTGACATCTACGACAGAAGCGCTGCGTCCGCTTGTGCAGGCAACCGGCGGCGATACCCGCCGCGTAGCTGACAGCGGCAGCATCGATCTGCCGCGCGTGCTGCCGGTGCGCGCCTCCACTGTGTTTCGCGGCGAAGGCTGGCTCGGGGTCAAGATGCGCGACGCCAGTGTCGTGCGCGGCATCGGCGTACTGCCGATCTTCGCCGGCCTGATCGGGCTGCTGTTGCTGCTCGGGGCATTCGCCAGCACCTGGCTGCGCGAAGGCCGCTAACAGGTCCAACCGGCATCAGCCATTGGCCGACTGGGCCAATGGGCACCTGGTCAGAAAAATCCTCGAGAGTGAGAGATTACGCGGCCGAACGCCGTGCCGCCGCGACCGACAGTATCGAGATGAGCTCCGACAACGGCACATGAATGCTGACCGGCTTCAACTTGAGCTGGAAGGTCATGATCGCTTCGTGGCAGCGAAGTCCCTTCCCGCCTTTGACCAGACCCAGATCCCGAATGAGCTTGTAGGTTTTACCGTCAGCCATTCGCACAAGACGGACGTTCTCAAAATACTTGAGCATTCACGCTCTCCTCGCACGAATGAGAACAGCCGTTCGTTACGATTCGGTCAACCATACCGCCCGTATCCCGTACGCCGCCATCACTGAGCCGGTAAGCGCTGACGACCTACGCGGCCCAGTCAATCCTGTGTCCTTTTGGCCTCGTGCGGCGGCTTTTCTTCCTCGCGTCCAGCCTTCGCGTGTTGACACCCCGCCCCCGACCGGCGATGTTATAATATAACATCCGAAACCGGCCCTATCAGGACTGGATGCGGATGGGACGGGGCGTAATTCCTGATGAACTGGCTGAGATCAAAGGCGAAAAGACTGTCGCTGCTGGCGCTGTTTGCGGTGGCGTTGCAGCTTGGCCTGTCGTTCGACCATACCCATCACGATGTCGCCGAAGCCGGTATTTCGGTTTCTGCGAGCCTGTCGCTCGCCTCGACGCCTGACGCCGATCACGACCATCAGGGCGTCCACCGCGACCTGTGCGCGATCTGCGTCACGGTCGCGATGGCCAACACTCTTGTCGCTGCGACGCCTCCTTCGCTGGCACTCCCGCTAGCAACCACGGCGCTGCAGACCGCTTTTCATCCCGAAGCCATCGCATCCGACTCCCGCCGGAGCGCATTTCGCTCCCGCGCCCCACCGCAAGCCTGACTCGAATTGTTGTTCCGATCCCGATGGTCGCCGCGCAGCGGTGATCGCGGGACATTCGAGGTTAAGCCGCCCGACTCCGCAAAGACGGACACGGCGGCATCAGGATCCATGCATCATGTCGTACAAGTTTCTTCGTGCCTCATTGGCCGGCGGCTCCGCCGTCGCGATGGCGCTTCTCTTCAACAACACGGCGCGGTCGCAGCAGGCCGATCCCGGCGGCGGCACAACACTGCCCGAGATCGTCGTGCAGGCGCCGAGCCCGATCCAGCGGCCGCACCGGCATCGCGCTGAACCCGGCCGCACCACAGCCGCAGCGCCACCCGCTGCTCCTGCGCCAAATCCGGAGACCTATGCGGGCACGCTGCCGATCGTCACCGATCAGTTCGCCACCGTCACCGTGGTGCCGAACGAGGAAATCCGCCGCAGCGCGGCTTCGACGCTCGGCGATCTCCTGAACAACAAGCCCGGCATCACGGGCTCGTCGTTCGCGCCCGGCGCATCGAGCCGCCCCATTATTCGCGGGCTCGACGTCAACCGCGTCGGCATTGTGGAAAACGGCATCGGCAGCAACGGCGCATCCGATCTCGGCGAAGATCATTTCGTGCCGATCGATCCGCTGTCCACCAATCAGGTCGAAGTCATTCGCGGCCCGGCGACGCTGCGCTACGGATCGCAATCGATCGGCGGCGTGGTCAACGCCAGCAACAACCGCATCCCCGAAACCCTGCCGTGCAGCGCGGTGCCGTCGATCCAGACCTACGGCTACAACGTCAAGGCGCCGCAGCTTTCAGCTTCGAACCCCTGCGCCAGCTTCGAGGCGCGCTCGGCGCTGTCGAGCGTCGATCGCGGACGTGAAGGTGCTGTGCTGCTCGATGCAGCCGGAAACAACGTCGCGATCCATGCCGACGCCTTCGCACGCAAGACCGAAGACTACAGCGTGCCGAATTCGCCTTACCGCTTCGATCCGAACCGGCCGTTCGCCGGCAAGCAGCCGAACTCCGCAACACAGTCCGACGGCGCATCGATCGGCGGATCGTACTTCTTCGCGGGCGGCTTCATCGGCGCGGCCGTGCAGCAGAACAACAGCATTTATGGTATTCCCGGCATCGACGGCGAAGAGCACCGCACCCGCATCAGCGCGCGGCAGACCAAGCTGACGGTCAAGGGCGATTACCATCCCGACTCCGCCGCCGTTGAGGTGATCCGCTTCTGGGCCGGCGCCACCGACTACAAGCACAACGAAATCGGCCTCGCCGATCCGGCGGATTTCTCCAGCGATGGCGTGCGTCAGACCTTCACCAATAAGGAGCAGGAAGGCCGCGTCGAGGTACAATTCATGCCGCTGAACCTGCGTTTCGCAGCATTGACCACCGCTATCGGCGTGCAGGCGTCGCATCAGGAACTGACCGCGCCAAGCCCTGACGATCCGGGCAGTCCGCTCAACGGCCTGTGGGATCCGAACAAGAACACCAAGGTCGCGGGATACATTTTCAACGAGCTGAAATTCAGCGAGGTCACCAAGGCGCAGGTCGCGGCCCGCGTCGAGCACGTCAATCTGACCGGCACCATGCCGAGCTTCATCCCGGAGTTGTTCGATCTCAACGTCGATCCTGCCGGGATCGGCCCTGCCACGGCGCGCAACCTGAACTTTACGCCGACGAGCGGCAGCGTCGGCCTGATCCAGAATCTGCCGTGGAATCTCGTGGCCAGCATCACCGGTCAATACACCGAGCGCGCGCCGAAGCCTGCCGAGCTGTTCTCGCGCGGCGGACACGATGCAACCGTCACCTTCGACGTCGGCAATCCGAATCTCGGCATCGAGACCGCGAAGTCGGTCGAGGTGGGGCTACGGAAGGCAACGGGTCCGTTCCGGTTCGAACTGACCGGTTATGTCACGCGCTTCGACGGCTTCATCTATCGCCGGCTCACCGGCAATACGTGTGAGGACGTCGCGTGCGTCGCAGGCCCCGGCCTCGAACTCAACCAGGCGATCTATTCGCAGAAGGACGCAAACTTCCGTGGCGCTGAATTCCAGTTCCAGTACGACGTGCTGCCGGTCTGGGCCGGTCAGTTCGGCGTCGAGGGGCAGTATGACGTCGTTCGCGCCACCTTCACCGACGGCACCAACGTGCCGCGCATTCCGCCGCAACGGCTCGGCGGAGGTGTCTACTATCGCGACGCCAACTGGCTCGCGCGCGTCAACCTGCTGCATGCCTTCGCGCAGAACAACATCGGCGACATCGAGACCTCGACGCCGGGTTACAACCGCCTGAGGGCCGAACTGAGCTACACCACCAAGCTCGCCAAGAGCGATTGGTGGGGCGCGCAGGAAGTCAGGTTCGGTGTCGTCGGCGACAACCTGCTCAACGAGGAAATCCGCAACTCCGTGTCCTACAGCAAGGATCAGGTCCTGATGCCGGGCCTCGGCGTGCGCATGTTCGCGAATGTGAAGTATTGAGGCAGAGGGCTGGGCTAATCTCAAACACGATGTCGTCCCCGCGAAAGCGGGGACCCATACTCCCTATCGCTGGAGTTCGCGTTAGAGTTCCGCACGATCGTGCTGAACCGAGGATGCGGTGGTCATGGGTCCCCGCTTTCGCGGGGACGACATTGAACATGTGGCAATTTTCTCGATGAGCGCTCAGAGCGCCCGGGCGAATGTCCAGTCCGGGCGAATGGCGCCGCTGACGCCTTCGAACGCGCCGTCGACCAGTTCACGCACCAGCAGCCGCGCGTGATCGACCGGTCCCGGCATGGTCGCCCGGCCCTTCGGAATCCGCTTGAAACCGGCGCGGCTGTAATACGCCTCGTCGCCGACCAACAGCACGAGACTGTGCCCCTTCGTCTTCGCATCCTTCAACGCGCGCTCAAGCAACGCGCGCCCGACACCGCGATCCCGAAATGGTGGTTCGACCGTCAGCGGCCCGAGCAGCAGCGCTGGTGTATTGCCGACACAGACCGGCAGCTGCCGCACCGAGCCGACCATCAGCGTGCCGATCCGCGCCGTGAACGACAGGTCAAGCAAATGATCGACATGCTCGCGCAGCCGATAGGCGCTGAGCGCGTAACGGCCGGGGCCGAACGTGCGTTCGTGCAGGCGCTCGATGGCCTGCTCGTCGCCGGGGGTTTCGGCCAATATGGTCAGGGAAAGATCGGACATGATGGACCGCGAATTAGCATCTGGGGCAAGAATGGTCTACGGCTCAACGGGTCGTCTGAGCTGAAATCTCCGTCCACTATACGAGTGCATTCGCTGTCATTCCGGGATGCGCGTTATTCACGCGCTGGCCCGGAATGACCCAGGTGGTTAAATCCAGTCCTCGGTCAAAGGCCTGTTGTCCAGCACTTCAGCGATCCGCGCTCGCGTCCCGCGGGTGGTCTCCGGCGGCAATTCAGCCACCCCAAAGAAGCCACACGCCACAATCTCATGGTTGGGATCCGGCATCCGGTCCTGCCGGTACTGGCGCACGACATAGACCGCGACATGGTCGCGCGGCGACACCTGGCGGTTGAAGAACAGGCCATGAAGCAGCGGCTCGCCGGTCATCTCGATCCGACCTTCCTCGATCAGCTCACGCTTCAGCGAACTCAGGAACGTCTCGCCGGTCTCAACGCCGCCTCCGGGCAGGTGCCAGCCGGAAACGTAGCTGTGCTTGACCAGAAAAACGCGATTCTCGCCATCAAGCACGACCGCGCGCACGCCAAGAGTCATGCCCCGGGCGAACCGGGAATAGAAATGAAAGACGCGCCGGAGCAAAGGCTCAAACCGCAGCCTGGCATCCTGAATACTCATCGTGCGAGATTCCGTCCGGCGATCATGTTATGTCAGTCTGTCCCCGAACGAATGGTATGAGGACGCTGGTGGCGAACTGGAGCGTGATAGCATTTCAGCCTGTAACGGTCACGTTGCAATGACGTCATTCGTGCTCGCGCATCTGTCCGATCCGCATCTCGGCCCGATGCCGCGGCCGCGCCTGCGTGAGCTCGCCGGCAAGCGCGCCATCGGTTATCTCAACTGGCAGCGCAAGCGGCATATGATCCATCGCCGCGACGTGCTCGGCGAACTCGTCGCCGACATGCAGGCCCAGCAGCCGGATCACATCGCGGTCACAGGCGACCTCGTCAACATCGCGCTGCCGCTCGAATTCACTGAGGCCCGCAAATGGCTGGAGAGCGTCGGCGCGCCGGATCACGTCTCACTGGTGCCGGGCAATCACGACGCCTATGTGCGCGGCATCCGCGAGCATTTCCCGTATTCGTGGGCGGATTACTTTCGCGGCGACGGTATCGCGGCAAATAGCGATGCCGCGTTTCCCTATCTGCGCCGCCGCGGCCCGCTGGCGCTGATCGGCGTCTCCACCGCCATTCCCACCGCGCCGTTCATGGCAACCGGGCGGCTCGGGCTGCAGCAGCGCGGCGATCTCGAAAAGCTGCTGCAGCAACTGGCTCCCGAGAATCTGTTTCGCGTGCTGATGATCCATCATCCGCCGATGACGTCGCCCGGGCGATGGGCGGCGCGGCTGCGCGATTCCGATGAACTGCTGGATCTGATCGCACGTTACGGCGTCGATCTGATTTTGCACGGCCACGACCATCGCCACGCCACGGTCTGGCTCGACGGACCACGCGGGCGCATTCCGGCTATCGGTGTCCCGTCCGCATCAGCGATGGCGCACGGGCACAATCATCCCGCCGCCTACAATCTGTTTTCAATTGAACGCGCCGATGGCGCATGGCGCTGCGATCATCGCGTGCGCGGATTTGCCGACGGCATGATGCTCGGCGAGATCAAGGATGAACGGCTGATTTAAACCTGCTGTCATCCTTCGAGGCTCGCAAGAATTCGCACCTCAGGATGACGTTTCCGTTCTTTCCGTCACCCCGAGGTGCCGGAGCGAAGCGAAGGCCTCGAAGGGCGACGGATGAAAGCTAAATTCCGCGCAGCGCCATCACGAGCGCAAAGCCGAACAGCGCGGCCAGGCCCGCCGCGAATCCGAACGCGAATGTCCACACAGCGTTGCGGCGTTTCGCGGGCGCAGTCGTGGAGACCGCAGCGGCTGAAACCGGTGCTGGTGCTGTCGCCTGGGCCGGCGTCACCACCATCGCGTGCTCGCGTTCGATCAGGCGGCGCGCGATATAGTCGGTCACCGCATCGACCATCACCGGGATGTCGTGCGATTCGGCGATCACGATGCGGCCGAACCGGGTGTCCTGCGTGAAGCGATAGATGCGCTTGTCGCGGCCCATCGCAATATGCGCCACGGCGTCGATCCACAGCCGCGGCGTGTCGCCCTGACTGATGCCGCGGTCGAACAGATCGACCCCCGGCGGAATTTCGGAGAACAGCGAATCGAGCGCCTCGTGCAGAATCTCGAGCCGGGCGACCTCCGCGTCGCGCAGATCCACCACGACGCCGGTCCGGTCCGCGGCTTCGATTCGGGCTTTCCGCAGCGCGTCGCGCAATCGAACCGGGCTCGGTTTGCCGGCCAAATCGTTCGGGGCGCTCTGTTCCGCCATGATCTGAAGACCTCGGGTTCGATAGCTTTGTTTTGACCCGCTTAATCTATCAGTAACCCTGTTCCCCGCAAAGGTCCCAGGCCCTTCCGCGGCTCAGTTCGCGGCGTTGTTCATGTCCCAAAATGAAAAAACGGCCCCGTTCCCATGCGGAACAGGGCCGTAAAATGGGCGGGCGACGAACCCCGCCCGGGAGCTATCAGGTGCTGCTGGTGCGCTGCGGTTCTTCCACGATAGAGAAACGCACGCCCGCGCGATGACGGTTTTCTTCGGAGACGACACGCCAGGCATCCTCGGCCTCCTTGCGGGTCTTGAACGGACCCTGAACCTGAGCCGAGCCTTCCACGAGTTTGTGGAAGTTCATCGAGCCGAACTCACCGCCAATCACCCAGAAATTGCTGCCGCTCATTTGAGTCTCCGTCCGTTAGCTTGAAGTGCAATAGACCGTTCTGTGAACATGATCGTTTCGGAAAATCAATCCACTTCCCGGTTCATGCTCGGCATTTCAGCCGCTTGCGCCTTCGTGTCGTGTATTGATCCTGGACCATATCTAGTCACGTCGCCGCCGTTTGTAATGCAAATTCTGCAATAATCAATCAATCGGACGAGAACCCGAACGGAACGCTGAGCCGCCGGTAGTCGTCTGGAAGCAGTTCACGGCCGATCGGAAGTTCAGATCGCGCGGCGCATGTCGGACGATGACAGACGCGGCATGCGACGCCAATCGGCGTGGGCGCATCGGCGCGAGGCCCGGTTTCATCGCTGGTATAAATCAGCTTTCCGGCATGTTCAGCGGCGCAACCGATCGCAATGGCACGCTCCACGCGCACCGCGCCGAACGAGCCCCCACCGGCGGTGACTGTGCGGGCAATGGAAAAAAACCGCTGACCGTCCGGCAATTCCAGCCACTGCGTCACGATCTGACGCGGCGTTTTGAAGACGCCGTGAACCGACCACAGCGGACAGGCTCCTCCGTGCTTTGCAAAGGGAAAGCCTGCGCCGTCGAGCAGTTTGGAAATATTGCCGGCCGGATCGACACGGATCAAAAAGAACGGAACCTTTTCCGAACCCGGTCTCTGCAAGGTCGTGATGCGATGCGCGGTTTGTTCGAAGCTCGTTCCGAACTGGCGCGCCAGCGCTTCAATGTCGTAACGGCGCGTCTCCGCTGCTTTCGCGAACGCCGAATACGGCATGATGAGCGCCGCGGCGGCGTAACTCGCAAGCGACCGGTGCGCCAAGAGTTCGCCGCTCTTGGTGGAGAACTGGCCGGCTTTCAGCGCTGTACTCATCTCGTCTTCAAATTCGAGATAGGCGAGTTGCTGCGCCAACTGGAAGTTGAAGCTCGCGGTGTCGAGCGAGTCGTCAAACAGGATTTCCTTGCGGTGACGATCCAGCCGCCTGACAGAGCCGAGCATGACATCGGGCGGCAAGTGGCGAACACGAAGGCCATGGCGAGCGCCCAGCCGTTCAATGAACCAGCCCGTTTCCGCAGGGCCGTGCAAAATACGCTCGGCCGCATCGTCGATATCCGCGAAGTTATTTCGGCGCGCCGCCAGAAACCGCCGGACTTCCGCAACCGGATCGTTGACGTCCAGACCGCCCCGACTCGAAAGCGACTTAGCGCCTTCTGCCAGTGCGAGCTGCTCCTCGCGGTAGGCCGTGTAGAGCCGCAGGAATGCCTCTGCCAATCCCGGATAGCCGATTGCGATATCGCTGATTTCAAGCGGTGGGATATCGATGTCGGCAAACATCGGTTCTTTGAGAACCGCCTGCATACGGGCCGTATGATCGGCGCCGCCGTCGCCCGCCAGATCCGCGAGATCGATCTTGTACGTGCGAGCGAGCCGCAGCAGCATATCCGCCGTCACCGGCCGCTGATTGCGCTCCAGAAGCGCCACGTAAGGCGCGGATATATCCAGATCGGCTGCCATATCGGCCTGCGTCAGCCCTAGGTCACGCCGCAGCCGCCGCAGCCGCGGACCCATAAAAACCGAGCGGATTGTTGATGTCGCCATGGGCGGTCATCCTGCCAAACTAGCCAACTTGTAAAGTAATTACAGCATTACAATTAAAGTTTGTAAAGTCTGACAAGCTATCTTCAAAGCCTCTAGCGGTTTGCCGGGCAATGCGTTGAAACATTGGCAACTTCACAAGGGATCACAACCATGAATTACCAATCGCGCGGACTCACCGACCAAGCAATTCAAGGCCCGGCTTCTTACCAGAGCGAGATCGCTGCGGCTGAAACCCTCCTCAAGGACAAGGGCACATGGAACGGCGTGACCGCCGAAGCCGTCGCCCGCATGCGCCTGCAGAACCGCTTCAAGACCGGCCTGGACGTTGCCCGCTACACCGCGGACGTGATGCGCGCGGACATGGCCGCGTACGATGCGGATCCCACCAAGTACACCCAGTCGCTGGGTTGCTGGCACGGCTTCATCGCCCAGCAGAAGCTGATCTCGATCAAGAAGCATTTCGGCGGCAAGACCGACCGCCGCTATCTCTACCTGTCGGGCTGGATGATCGCAGCACTGCGTTCCGAGTTCGGTCCGCTTCCGGATCAGTCGATGCACGAGAAGACCTCGGTGCCGGCGCTGATCGAAGAACTGTACACCTTCCTGCGTCAGGCCGATCAGCGCGAACTCAACGATATCTTCCGTGAGCTCGATGCAGCACGTAAGGCCGGCGACAAGGCCAAGGAAACGGCGCTGATCGCGAAGATCGACAATTTCCAGACCCACGTCGTGCCTGTCATCGCCGACATCGACGCCGGCTTCGGCAATGCCGAGGCAACCTATCTGCTCGCCAAGAAGATGATCGAAGCAGGCGCATGCGCCCTGCAGATCGAAAATCAGGTCTCGGACGAAAAGCAGTGCGGCCATCAGGACGGCAAGGTGACTGTGCCGCACGAAGTCTTCCTCGCGAAGATCCGTGCCTGCCGCCACGCGTTCTTAGAGATGGGCGTGGACAACGGCATCATCGTGACCCGCACCGACTCGCTCGGCGCCGGCCTCACCCAGCAGATCGCTGTCAGCCACAAGCCGGGCGACCTCGGCGACCAGTACAACAGCTTCCTCGACTGCGACGAAGTTGACGCGTCCAAGATCGGTAACGGCGACGTCATCATC
The DNA here is from genome assembly GCF_001006325.2 of Afipia massiliensis. Lineage (NCBI taxonomy): Bacteria > Pseudomonadati > Pseudomonadota > Alphaproteobacteria > Hyphomicrobiales > Nitrobacteraceae > Afipia > Afipia massiliensis. The sequence continues at coordinate 625,347 of NZ_LBIA02000001.1, forward strand.
AGCCGCAACGGCAAGCTGCTGCGTCCGAAGCGCCTGCCGAGCAACCTGTATCAGTTCCGCTCCGGCACCGGCGTTGATCGCTGCGTGCTCGACAGCATCACCTCGCTGCAGAACGGCGCAGATCTCTTGTGGATCGAAACCGAGAAGCCGAACATCGCGCAGATCGCCGAGATGGTCGATCGGGTCCGTGAGGTGATCCCGAACGCGAAGCTGGCCTACAACAACTCGCCGTCGTTCAACTGGACGCTGAACTTCCGCTGGCAGGTGTTCGACGAGTGGAAGGCCGCCGGCAAGGACGTCAGCAAGTACAACCGTGCCGAGCTGATGAAGGTGGAATACGACAGCACGCCGCTGGCAATCGAAGCCGACGAGCTGATCCGCACCTTCCAGGCGGATTCGGCGAAGCGCGCCGGCATCTTCCACCACCTGATCACGTTGCCGACCTATCACACGGCAGCGCTGTCGACCGATAACCTCTCGAAGGAATATTTCGGCGACCAGGGCATGCTCGGCTACGTGAAGAACGTTCAGCGTGCGGAAATCCGCCAGGGTATTGCCTGCGCGAAGCACCAGAACATGGCCGGCTCCGACATCGGCGACGACCACAAGGAATACTTCGCCGGTGAAGCAGCTCTGAAGGCGGGCGGTGCCCACAACACAATGAACCAGTTCGGCTAAGATCTGGCACGACACAATCAAAAGAACAGAAATGCCCGGCCTCAAGCCGGGCATTTTTGTGTGTGGATGTTGAATGCATCCGAATCGTTTTCGTCATGGCCGGGCTTGTCCCGGCCATCAACGTCTTGTTTGATGGTCACGTTAAAACTTGGATGCCCGGGACATAGGCGCGCGGCAGCGACGCCGTTCTTCGAACGGCTATGCCCGGGCATGACGAGGAAATGGTTTGGGCCCAACGCGGTGAATTCATGCTGAAGCAATTTTCCAGATTCTGGTTTCTTATTCTCGCCGTGACATCGATCGCCTCCCCCGCCTTCGCCCAGAGTGGCGCGCGCTGCCACGGCGGGCAGAGCTTCGATCAATTTCTGACGCGACTGAAACAGGACGCTGTCGCCGCCGGAGTGTCGCAGCGCGCGATAGCCGCTGCCTCTCCCGGCATGGTGTACGACCAGGGCATCGTGAACCGCGACAGGGGCCAGCGCGTCTTCGGCCAGATCTTCACCGAGTTCGCCGGACGCATGGCGACCGAGGGGCGCAGGGTCAAAGGGCAGCAACTGATCCAGACCTACGCGCAGGCCTTTGCGCGTGCCGAGAAGGAATACGGCGTGCCGCCCGCGGTGATCGCCGCGTTCTGGGCTTTGGAAAGCGACTTCGGCGTAGTGCAAGGCAAGCTGCCGACGCTGCGCTCGCTGGTGTCGCTCGCCTATGACTGCCGCCGTTCCGAGATGTTCCGGCAGGAGACCATTGCCGCGCTGAAGATCATCGACCGCGGCGATCTTTCGCCCGCCGAGATGATCGGCTCATGGGCAGGCGAACTCGGCCAGACGCAATTCCTGCCGCGTCATTACTTCGATTACGCCGTGGACTACGATGGCGACGGCCACCGCAACATGCTGCGCAGCGCACCCGACGTGATCGGCTCGACCGCGAACTACATCGCGAATGGACTGAAGTGGCGGCGCGGCGAGCCGTGGCTGCAGGAAATCCGCGTGCCTGCGAATCTGGAGTCTCGTTTTCCTTGGGATCAGGCCGATCTCACCATCAAGCATCCGCGCTCGAAATGGGCCGCATGGGGCGTGACCTATGCCGACGGACGTCCGCTGCCGAAGGATGATCTGACCGCCTCGGTGCTCCTGCCGATGGGCCGCACCGGACCGGCGTTTCTCGCCTATCCGAATTTCGCCGCCTATACCGAATGGAATAACTCGCTGATCTATTCGACCACGGCCGGCTATCTCGCCACCCGCATCGCAGGCGCAGGTCCGATGCGAAAGCCTGCAGCGCCGGTGGCGCAATTGCCGTTCGACGAGATCAAGGAATTGCAGCAACTGCTTGCTCGGCAGGGCTACAACGTCGGCAAGATCGACGGCATTCTGGGCCAGCAAAGCCGCATCGCGATCAAGACCATGCAGGCGAAGTACGGCCTGCCCGCTGATTCGTGGCCGACTGCCGAGCTTCTGGCGCGAATGCGTGGCGGACCCGGCTGATTGTCACCGGTCAGTGCCTTGTAAGGCCACGGAGAACATCTACATCGGGTCAGCCTGACTTCACGGCAAGATTTTCCCTGAAAGGTAGCCCAACGTGTCCATCTCATTCTATGACGGCTCAGCTCCCGTTTTCATCCGCACATTGAACGCGCTTTCCGCCATTCTCACCAAGGCCGAGGCCCACGCCGCCGCGAACAAGATCGCGCCAAACGATCTGCTTGAAGCGCGGCTGCACCCGACGATGTACCCGCTGACCAAGCAGGTTCAGCTTGCATGCGATTTCTCCGGCAAGGCTTGCGCACGCTTCACGCAGACCGAACTGCCGGTGATGGCCGATACCGAGACCACCTTCGCGGAGTTGCAGGCGCGGATCAAAAAGGTTCTGTCGAACATCGAGGCGCTGCCTCCCGCCAAATATGAAGGCGCCGAAAAGCGCGAGATCACGTTTCCGGTTGGCCCCGGCAAGACCATGACCCTGACCGGCCAGCAGTTCCTCAATCACTCGGCGATGCCGCAGTTCTTTTTCCATTGCACCACCGCCTATGACATTTTGCGTCACAAGGGCGTCGAGCTCGGCAAACGTGACTTCCTCGGCGTCGCGTAAGTTACGCAGGCCGACGCACGCAGCAGATTTGCGCTGGAAAACCCGGCGACGGAGACGGCTTATGCCGTCTTCGCTTCGCGTTTGAATGAATCTTCTCCAGCATCGCGCAAACGTTGTTCCTTGATGGCGAACACATGCCTGCCATTCAACCCGGCTGAATCGACATTATTCAGTCGGTCGTGACTTGCGTTTTCTCCCGAGCGATATTTACATGCATCTGCATTGAAATCGTCTCAGGAAACCAGCCATGTCCGCTTCCAAACTTTTCGACCCCTACAAGCTCGGCGCCGTCACGCTGACAAATCGCACCGTCATGGCTCCGCTGACGCGCAACCGCGCCGTCGCGGGTTTCGTCCCCAATCCTCTCGCCATTGAATATTACGGACAGCGCGCCTCCGCTGGACTGCTCATCACCGAAGCCAGCCAGGTCTCGCAGCAGGGTCAGGGCTATCAGGACACGCCCGGCATCTATTCCAAGGAACAGGTCGCTGGCTGGCGCAAGGTCACAGACCGGGTGCACGAGCGCGGCGGTCATATCTACATCCAGCTCTGGCACGTCGGGCGTATTTCGCACACCACGTTGCAGGCCAACGGCAGCGCGCCGGTCGCCCCGTCCGCAGTTCGCGCGAAGGGCAAGACCTTCGTCGGCGGCACCTTCGCCGATGTGTCCGAGCCCCGCGCGCTCGAGCTGAGCGAGATCCCCGGCATCATCGAGAACTTCAAGCGCGCCTCTGCCAACGCGCTGGAAGCCGGCTTCGACGGCGTCGAGATTCACGGCGCGAATGGCTACCTGCTCGACCAGTTCGCCAAGGACGGCGCCAACAAGCGCACCGATGCCTACGGAGGCTCGATCGAGAACCGCGCGCGGCTGATGCTGGAAGTCTCGCAAGCCGTCGCCTCCGAGGCCGGCGCCGACCGCACCGGCATTCGCATTTCGCCAGTGACGCCCGCCAACGATATTTCCGACAGCAATCCGCAGCCGCTGTTCGATCACATCGTCGATCAGTTGAACGCACTGAAGCTGGGCTACATCCACGTCATCGAAGGCGCGACCGGCGGCCCGCGCGACATCGCGCCGTTCGACTATGACAGCCTGCGCAAGCGCTTCAGCGGCGCCTACATCGCCAACAACGGCTACGACTTCAAGCTGGCGACAGAAGTTCTGGAGAAGAACAAGGCCGACCTGATCGCATTCGGCAAGCCGTTCATTTCGAATCCCGACCTTGTGGAGCGTCTCAAGCTCGGTGCGCCGCTGAACGACTTCGACAAGGCGACGTTCTATGGCGGCGGCGCCAAGGGCTACACTGACTATCCGGTGCTCGGGCGTCAGGCGGCGGCTGAATAGGCGCTCATCGCGCATATCTTGAATCCAAAGGCCGGGAGCGATCCCGGCCTTTATCTTTAGGTGAATGGCTTACGCGGGAACCGGGTCCAGCCGCCCGGCCAGAAATCTCGTGGCGGCGCGCTCTGCCTCGCGCGCGTTCTTGAAAACGCGGCCGTCGAGCGGATTGTACTTGTGTACCGCTGCGAAGAAACGAAATCCTGATTTCTCGCGAACGACGATGCCTGCGGCTTCCGAACTGACTTCGATGATGTAGGTGTCCGACATGTTTCTTATCCGTGTCCCGTCTCTGGGTTCCTCACGCGCAATAACTCCGAAGGGCTGAAAAAGTTTCAGCCTTTGAAGACTTCAACACACCGTTTCTTCCGACTCGTACCAATCCAGTATGCACGTCCCGGGCCAACGGCGAAGAGCCTGTATTCAGCCCGAAATGACTCGAAACCAAACGACCAGTGACTCCCGCGTGTGCAGTTCGCCGCACCTGTAGGCGTTTCGCGCGACAGTTTTATAACCGGTGTGTAGACGCTGGAAGACGATCGTCCGCACTGCGGTAAAATAACAATGACAGCCCCGCGCAGCGCTGCAAAAGTGGACGAAAGACTGCGCGCAAATACCGTCAGCGTGAAAAGCTGACTAGCTGCGTTAACGATTGAGGCGAATCAGGCGCTGACGGACGAGGAACCCTGCCGGATCGTTTGCGGATGGCCGCTGTCGTCCACCGCGACGTAGGTGTAGTTCCCGTCGGTCACCAGAATCGATTTTGATTCGTTGCGCCGCTGCACCCACGCCGCGACATGCACCGTGATCGAGGTGCGGCCGACGCGCACGGTGGTCGCGTAGACCGACACCACATCGCCGACATAGACCGGTTTGCGAAAGGTCATTGCCTCGATGGCAACGGTAACGTTGCGGCTTTGCGTCGTCTTGTACGCGTAGATGCTGCCGGCCAGATCCATCTGGCTCAACAGCCAGCCGCCGAAGATGTCACCGTTCTGGTTGGTGTCCGCCGGCATGGCCAGCGTGCGGATCGACAGCTCGCCCTCAGGCGCGGCGGGTGCGGGCGCGGCGTGAATGGGCGTGTCTGCCATCGATGCAATCCGTCAAATGAAGTCAAAGGACAGTATGTCTCAAGCGAACGTATCCCACCCGGCATCCGGTTTAAAGCGCTCACCGAATCTTGCTTCCAGCGTCTTCAGCGCAGCCGCGACATTCGCCGCGCCGCGGGTGCGGGCGTAGTTCAGCGGGCCGCCGCGGAACGGCGCGTAACCGGTGCCAAAGATCATCGCGCCATCCACCACGTCGGCATTATCGACAATGCCTTCGCGCAGACAGGCGACGCAGACATTGGACATCGGCAGAATGAGCCGGTCGATCATCTCGTCGGTGGGCTGGACCGGCGACGGCATCTTCACCGCCTTGCCGTCCTTCCATTCGAAGAAGCCCTTGCCGGTCTTGTGGCCAAGCTCGCCTTTCTTCACCTTGTCGCGGAGCCAGTCCGGTGCCGCGGGCAATGCCTGTTCGCCGAATTTCGAGCGCAGCATGTCGCCGACCGCGAGACAAATATCCAGCCCGACCTGATCGGCCAGCTCGATCGGCCCCATCGGCATGCCGAACTTCTCGGCGGCGGCGTCGATGACAGCCTTGTCCACCTTCTCGTCGAGCATCACCATCGCTTCCAGCATGTACGGCGTGAGCGCGCGGTTGACGAGGAAGCCCGGCGAACTCTTCACCGGCAGCGGCAGGCGATCGATGGCGCCGACGAACTTCAAAGCCGTCGCTAATGCTTGCGGATCGACCGTATCGTGGCTCACTAACTCGACAAGTTGCAGGCGCGAGACGGGATTGAAGAAATGCAAGCCGAGCAGCCGCTCGGGATTCTTCAGCGTGGTGCGCAGATCCTGCAGTGGAATACTGGACGTGTTGGTGGCAAGGATCGCGCCCGGCTTCATGATCGGCTCAAGCCCGGCATAGACCTTCTGCTTGAGTTCAAGTTTCTCCGGCACGGCCTCGATAATGAGATCGGCGTTGCGCACGCCCTCACCGTTCATGTCCGGAATCAACCGGTCGAGTGCATCGCGCAGATCGGTCTTCTTGCGGATGATCTTGCCGAATAGCTCCGACGCACGCTTGATCGCACCGGCAATCGGCTCGGCCTTCATGTCGGCCAGCGTCACGCGCAGGCCCTGATGGGCGCACCAGGCGGCGATATCGCCGCCCATGGCACCCGCGCCAATGACGTGAACGTGCTTCACCGTGTTTTTGCCGTCGGCGAGTTTCTTCATCTGCTCGCGCAGGAAGAACACGCGGATCAGGTTCTGCGCGGTAGGCGTCACCATCAGATCGGCGAACGAGGTTTTCTCCGCAGCCAGCATCGCCTTGCGGTCGCCGCCGTGCTTCTCCCACAAATCGACCAGCGCGTAAGGCGCGGGGTAGTGTTCCTTCGGCGCGGTCTTCGCCGCCTCGCCGCGCATGCGGTTTGCCAGCAATCCGCGGACCGGCCCGAGATTCATCGCCTTCGCCAGCAGGCCCTGCCTGTGCGGCCGAAGCCGCCCGAAGATCGCGTCCTTCACCGCGTTGCGGACATGACGCTCCTGCGTCACGGAATCGACCAGACCCAGTGTCTTCGCCTTGCGCGCGTCGATGGTCTTGCCTGTCAGCATCATCGTCATCGCCTCAAGAGGACTGACGAGATGCGTGAAGCGCGCGGTGCCACCAAGGCCCGGATGCAGGCCGAGCATCACTTCAGGAAACCCGAAACGCGCATTGTCGATGGCGATGCGGGTGTTGCAGGCCAAAGCCACTTCAAGACCGCCGCCGAGACAGAAGCCGTGGATCACTGCGACGGTCGGAACCTTCAATGCCTCCAGCCGGTCCACCACCGCATGCGCGCGCGCCATCTGGGTTTCGACCTCGCGCGGATCTGTGACACCGCGAAACTCGTTGACGTCCGCGCCCGCGATGAAGCCCGATGGCTTCGCGGAGCGGATGACCACGCCCGCAGGGCGCTCGCTTTCCAGCGCCGCGATGACGGTCTCGAACTCCTCCAGAACGCTCGCGGACAGCGTGTTGGCGCTGGTGCCCTCGCGATCGAACAGCAGCCAGGCGATGCCGTCGCCGTCGCGCGTCAATTTGAAGTTCTTGTAGGGTCCCGCGACCGGGTCCGGCCCGAGTTCGAGCACGCGGTCTTTAAGAACATCCATGATGCGTGAATCCATGTCCGTTCCCTTACACTGTCTCGATCAGCATCGCGCCGCCGAGGCCGCCGCCGATGCATTCGGTGGCGATGCCACGCTTGGTTCCGAGCCGCTTCATCGCATTCACAAGATGCAGTACGATGCGGTTGCCGCTGGTGCCGACCGGATGGCCGAGGCTGATCGCGCCGCCGTCGACGTTGAGTTTCGTCTGATCGATCTGACCGGCAGCTCCATCAAGGCCAAGCACCTCGCGGCAGAACCTGTCATCGTTCCATGCTTTGAGACAGCCAAGTAACTGCGACGCGAAGGCTTCGTTGATTTCCCAGGTCTCGATGTCCTGAAGCTTCAGCCTGTTGCGCTTCAACAGTTCGGTCGACGACAGCACCGGACCGAAGCCCATGATGCCGGGATCGAGCCCCGCCCACTGGCTGTCGACGATGATCGCCTTCGGCTTAAGGCCGTATTTGTTGACGGCGTCTTCCGACGCCAGAATGGTCCAGCATGCGCCGTCGGTGATCTGTGACGAGTTACCCGGCGTCACCTGCCCCCACGGCCGCTCGAAAGCGGGCTTGAGCTTCGCGAGCTTGTCCATTGAGGAATCCGGCCGTACGCCGTCGTCGTGATCATAGAACTTGCCGTCGCGCGCGAATGCGGTTTCGACCTCGCCGTTCAGGAAGCCCTGCGCCTGCGCAGTGGCCAATCGCCGATGGCTTTCCACCGCGTACGCATCCGCCTGCTCGCGGGTCACACCCATCAGATATGCGACGATTTCCGCCGTCTGCCCCATATTGAGATCGGTGATGGGGTCGGTCAGCCCGCGCTCCAGCCCGATGATCGGCTTGAAGTAGGATGGCCGCGCTTTCAGAAAAGCCGTCACTTTCGAGAGCGAATCCTTCGCGGTGGCGAATTTCGCGAACCAGCGCACGCCGGACTGTGGAAACACCAGCGGCGCGTAGCTGAGCGCTTCCGCGCCACCCGCCAGGATCATGTCCGCCTTGCCGGCTTCGATGTACCGGTAAGCCGTATCAATCGACTGCATGCCGGAGCCGCAGTTGATCTGCACCGTGAACGCCACCATGCGTTCCCCCATGCCGAGGCGTAACGCCGCGACGCGGGCGGGATTCATCTCGTCGGCGATGACATTGACGCAGCCGAGAATGACCTGGTCGAACGCAGTGGGCGCAAACGGCTGCCGCGTCAGCAAGGGCCGCCCGGCCTGAACCGCGAGATCGACTGGGGTGAACGGCCCCGGGCCGCCTTGTGCTTTTAGAAACGGCGTGCGTGCGCCGTCGATGATATAAACCGGACGCGCCATCAGCTTGCCGCCCGGTCCGGCGAGGTCTGTTTGAGATCAGGCTGCTTCCTGTAGATCGGCGACAGCGCTTCCGGCGCGAAATCGTCGACCTCGATCACCAGCGCAACTGCATCATGCGCCGCCTTGAGTTTTGTGCCTTCGTCGGCGGTGATGACACCCTTCTTCACGGCTTCGCTCCAGTCGCGGATTTTTGCGGCATGCATTTTCTTCTCGATCGACTCGTTGGCGGTGACGAGCAGGAAGGCGCGCTCCAGCCGCGCCAACGGGCCGTCGTCGTCGATGTGATAGAGGCCCTCGGTCAGCCGGTCGCGCACCGCACCCGGCGCAAGGATCAACTGCGCGCAACGGTGCACCACCTTGTCCGAAGGACCCAGCGGATTGGCGCCGAGCGGTTGTATCAGGAACTTCAGGATCACGGCGACGAAGCGGTTCGGCATGTTGGCCATCACTTCGGCGAGGCGATTTTCGATGGTGCGAATGCCGTTCGCCATCACCCACTCGAGCGCCGCGAAGTCCGCCTCCTGACGGCCTTCGTCCTCCCAGCGCTTCAACGCTGCCGAGAGCAGATACAGTTCGGAGAGAATGTCGCCGAACCGCGCCGACAGCATTTCCTTGCGTTTCAACGCGCCGCCGAGCGTCAGCAGCGCCATGTCGGAGCACAGCGCGAAGGCCGCCGAGTAACGCGAAAGCTGTCGATAGTAGCCGGTCGCGGCACCCGCATCGGGCGCTGGCGCGAACATGCCGCCGGTCCAGCTTCGGCCCCACGCGCGGAAGGTGTTGGTGAGCGCATGACCGACGTGCTTCCAGAATGAAGTGTCGAAATCGGCCAAACCCTTCTTCGGATCGGCGTCGCTGATCGCGTTCATCTCTTGCAGCAGATAAGGATGCGCGCGCACCGATCCCTGCCCGAATACGATCAGGTTGCGCGTCAAAATGTTCGCGCCCTCCACCGTGATGGCGACCGGCACCGAGCGATAGAGATTTCCCATGTAATTCTGCGGGCCGTCGATCACCGCCTTGCCGCCGTGAATGTCCATCGCATCGTCGACCGTAATACGCAGGCGCTCGGTGGCATGCAGCTTCATGATGCCGGAGATTACGGCGGGATGAATGTGCTGATTGAGCGCGGAACAGGTCAGCCGCCGCGCGGCGTCGAGCTGATAGGCAATGCCGGCAATGCGGGCCAGCGGCTCCTCGATGCCTTCGAACTTTCCGATCGGCACATGGAATTGTTCGCGGATGCGCGCATAGGCGCCGGTGGCGCGCGCGCAATACGCCGCACCGGCCGACGACTGCGACGGCAACGAAATGCCGCGGCCCGCGGCCAGCGCGGTCATCAGCATCTTCCAACCCTGACCGATGCGCTCCTGCCCGCCGATGATGAAGTCCATCGGAATGAAAACGTCCTTGCCCCAGTTCGGACCGTTCTGGAACACCTGCATCGCCGGCAAATGACGATGGCCGATGCTGACGCCGGGCAGATCGGTCGGAATCAGCGCGACCGTAATGCCGAGTTCTTCTTCCTTGCCGATCAGGTGATCGGGATCGTAGGCCTTGAAAGCAAGACCGAGCAGCGTCGCCACCGGCCCCAGCGTGATGTAGCGCTTGTGCCAGTTCAGCCGCAGACCGAGGGTTTCCTTGCCGTTGAAGGTGCCCTTGCAGATGATGCCGGTGTCGATCATCGACGCGGCATCGGAGCCCGCCTCCGGGCTGGTCAGGCCGAAACACGGAATCTCGCGGCCTTCGGCCAAGCCCGGCAGCCATTTGTTCTGCTGCTCCTTGGTGCCGAATGTCATCAGCAGTTCGCCCGGCCCGAGCGAGTTCGGCACCATCACCGTGACCGCCGCCGTCACCGAGCGCGACGAAATCTTCCGCACCACTTCCGAATGTGCGTATGGCGAGAAGCCGAGCCCGCCGAATTCCTTCGGAATGATCATGCCGAGGAATTTGTTGCGTTTGATGAACTCCCAGACTTCGGGCGGCAGGTCGCGCCACTCCCAATTGACCTTCCAGTCGTCGATCATCGCGCAGAGTTCTTCGACCGGTCCGCTCAGAAATGCCTTCTCCTCCTCGGTCAACGTTGCCGGCGCGAAGGCCAACAGCTTCGACCAGTCGGGATTTCCGGTGAACAGGTCAGCGTCCCACCAGACGTCACCGGCCTCAAGCGCCTCGCGCTCGGTGTCGGACATCGGCGGCAGCGCCTTGTGCGCCCAGGCGAAGATCGGACGGGTGATGAGATCGCGGCGGAAGGAAAAGCTCATGGGACGATCCTTTTGCGGAAAGGCCAGCGTAACCACGGGGCTGAAATGCTAGGACATGATCCGGAAACGTGGGAGTGGATTTCGTTTAGGTCATGCCTCAACTCTAGCGGAGGCAATGCTGAAAACCAGCTTCGATGTTGTGTCGCGTTTGAAGCGAAAGCCCCCAAAAACACCTACGTTTCAATAACCTGCAGGATGGCGCAACGTTCCGCACCGGGCTCCTAAACAATCGGCAAGACCGTAAAAATCACCAAGACTTGAGCCAAAATGCCGCTACCGTGGCCGCACCATCTCGAACATCATGTCGGGCCGGACCTGGACATAGTCGCCCATCCGCCCCGCGCGCAGGACCGGATAGGCCTCGGCGGTCTGGTAAACGCCGTCCTTGATCAGGCTCTTGTCGATATGGACCGCGACGACCTCGCCGAAGGTGACCCAGGCATCGGCCTTTTTACCGTCGGCGCCCTGAAGCTGGATCATCTGCGTCAGTTTGCACTCGAACGAGACCAGACTTTCGCCAACCCGCGGCACGTCCACCTTGCGCGACGCCACCTTGGTCAGCCCGGAAATCGTGAACTCGTCGGTCTCGTGCGGCACGGTTGCCGACGTCATGTTCATCTGCTCGGCGACATGCTTGGTCACCAGATTCCAGGTGAACTCCTTGGTTTCCTGAATGTTGGAGACGCTGTCCTTCCAGCCGGTCGAGGAAAAGCCGATGATCGGCGGCACGTAGCAGAAGGCGTTGAAGAAGCTGTAGGGCGCGAGGTTGACGTGTCCCTTGGCATCTTTCGATGAAATCCAGCCGATGGGCCGGGGACCGACTATGGCGTTGAAGGGATCGTGCCGGAGACCATGCCCTTGGGAGGGTTCGTAGTAGTGAAAATCAGACATGAGAGACTTTACCCGCACCGCTGCTGCCCGGAATCGTGCCGGACGCACTTAAAGTAAGCGCTGCGAGGATAAAGTCTATCATTTGATCGAGGGTTGGCCCCGGCTTCTTGGCGCATTGCTCGATCATCTGCGGATGAAAGAAGCGGAGCATCGCGGTGCAGGTGCTCAAGGCCGCCAGTTCGATGTCGGTGACCTTGAACACGCCGGTTTTGGCGCCTTCAGCGATCACCGAAGCGATCGCCATGGTGATCCGCTGGATATGGGCTTCACAAACATCCCAGCTCTCCTCCATTGCGATGGCAACCATCTCGTGGATCTTGGCATCGCCGACGAAACGCTCGGCGTTCATGCGGCTGACCGTGGACAGCAACTCGCGCAGCCGCACAGCAGGATGAGTCGTCTTGGCGGCGATGGCTTCCGCTTCGGTCTCGACCTCGTTCATCAGCCGGCGCGCGACGCCCTCATGGATCGCCTTCTTGGAATCGAAGAAGCGATAGATGTTCGCCGGCGACATTTTCAGCGTCTTGGCGATGTCGGCAACCGTGGTCTTGAGATAACCGATCTCGCGAAACAGGCGCTCCGCCGTGGCGAGAATGCACGCCTTCTTTTCGGAATCGGTATCGTCGTGAAGCATGGTCATATCAGCATCGTACCAAGTTATTCTGCCGCGGTCGCAAGCGGCGGTGCATGCCGGAGTTGGCCCGGTTGCGCAGGCGCCGGAGCCACGCCCTCGCCCCGCTCGTCCAGACTCTTCCTGAACCATAACGCATAGAGGCCGGGCAGGAACAGCAAAGTCAGGAATGTTGCAACGAACAATCCACCCATGATGGTGATCGCCATCGGCCCCCAGAAGGCCGACCGGGACAGCGGAATCATGGCCAGAATCGCCGCCAGCGCGGTCAGCACCACCGGCCGGGCCCGGCGTACCGTGGCCTCGACGATCGCTTCGCGCCTGGTCAGGCCATGCTCGACGTCGGTCTCGATCTGATCGACCAGAATCACCGAGTTGCGCATGATCATGCCGGCCAGCGCGATCAGGCCGAGCAACGCCACGAAACCGAACGGGCTGCCGGCCACGTTAAGCCCCAGCGAGGCGCCAACGATACCGAGCGGCGCGGTCATAAACACCAGCACCAGCCGCGAGAAGCTCTGCAACTGGATCATCAGCAGCGTCAGCATGCCGATCACCATCAGCGGAAACAGCTTGTTGATCGATGCATTGCCCTTCTCGGACTCCTCGATCGCGCCACCGATCTCGATGCGGTAGGCCGGCTTCAGGCTGTCGCGAATGCCTTGAAGCTTGGGCCAGATCGCACTGGTGACGTCGGGCGCCTGCACGCCGTCGACAATGTCAGCGCGCACGGTGATCGCCATGTCGCGGTTGCGCCGCCACAGGATCGGTTCCTCGTGGGCATACTCAATCTTCGCGATCTGCGACAACGGAACGGCAACGCCACCCCGCGAATAGATCGTCAGATCGCCAACATGGCCGAGATCGAGCCGTTCCGACGGCACGGCGCGAGCAACCACCCCGACCTTCTCGACACCGTCACGCAGCGTCGTCACCTGCACGCCGGAAATCAGCATCGCCAGCGACTGCGAAATGTCCTGCGGCGTCAGGCCGAGCGCGCGGGCGCGGTCCTGATCGACAGCCAGCTTGAGGTACGGAGTCTGTTCGTTCCAGTCGAGATGCGGATCGACCACCTTGTCGTTGCCGCGCATGACCTCGCGCACCTGATAGGCGATATCGCGCACAGTCTTGGTGTCCGGGCCGACGACGCGGAACTGAACCGGGAAGCCGACCGGAGGGCCGAAGTTGAAGCGGTCGACGCGCACGCGCGCTTCAGACAGCGCGCCGTTGGCAACCTCCTTCTCAAGACGTGCCTTGATACGTTCGCGCGCCGCGACGTCCTTCGAGACGATCACCGTTTCCGAAAACGCCTCGTTCGGCAGTTGCGGGTTGAGACCCAGCCAGAAGCGCGGCGATCCCTGGCCGACATAGGTCGTGTAGGTGACGATATCCTTGTCGTCCTTGAGCAGCGCTTCCGCCTTCTTGACGCTTTCCTTGGTGACGTTGAACGCGGTGCCTTCCGGCAAACGCAATTGCAGGAACAGTTCCGGACGCTCCGACAGCGGGAAGAATTGCTGCTGCACATAACCGAAGCCGACAATCGACAGCACGAACACGCCGATGGTCGCCAGCACCACAGTGCCACGACGGCGGACACACCATTCGATCACCCGGCGCAGGCCGCGATACATCCGCGTCTCGTAGATCGCGTGTGGATCGTGGTTGTGCTTGCCGTGATTGAAGTTCGGCAGCAGCTTGACGCCGATATAGGGCGTGAAGATCACCGCGACGAACCACGACGCCACCAGTGCAATCGCCACCACCCAGAAGATGCCGCCGGCATATTCGCCGACGGACGAATTGGCAAAGCCAATGGGGAGGAAGCCAACGGCCGTGACCAGCGTCCCCGTGAGCATCGGGAACGCGGTGGATTCCCAGGCAAAGGATGCCGCCTTCACGCGGTCCCATCCTTGCTCCATTTTCACCACCATCATCTCGACCGCAATGATGGCGTCATCGACCAAGAGGCCGAGCGCAATGATCAGCGCGCCGAGGGTGATGCGATGCAGGTCCATGCCCATCGCGTTCATCACGATGAAGACGATCGCCAGCACCAGCGGCACGGACAGCGCCACCACGATGCCGGTGCGCCAGCCGAGCGCGAGGAAGCTCACGAACAGCACGATCGCCAGCGCCTCGACAAAAGAGCGCACGAACTCGCTGACGGCATGTTCGACCACCTTCGGCTGATCGGCGATCTGCTCGATCTCGATGCCCTGCGGTACCGCGGCCATGAATTCAGCGGTCGCCTTCTTGATCGTTTCGCCGAGGTCCAGAATGTTAGCGCCCTTCGCCATCACCACGCCGACGCCGAGCGCGGGCTTGCCCTCCTGACGCACCTGATAGCTCGGCGGATCGACGAAACCGTGAGTCACCATGGCAATGTCGCCGAGGCGGAACACGCGGCCATTACCCTCGACCGGGGTTTCGGCCACGGCCTTGACGCTGTCATAAGCGCCGGTGACGCGCAGCGGCACGCGCTGCGACGACGTTTCAACCGTGCCCGCGGGAACCACTGCGTTCTGCTTGGCCAGCGAATCGAACAGCGCCTGCGTCGTAATGCCCAGCGTCGCCAGCTTGGCGTGCGAGAACTCGACGAACACCCGCTCGTCCTGCGTGCCGTACAGATTGACCTTGGTGACGTTCTCGACTTTCAGAAGCCGCTGACGCAGGCCCTCGGCCACCTTCTTGAGCTGGGCGTAGTCGGCGCCTTCGCCTGTCAGCATATAGAGAATCGAGTCGACGTCGCCGTATTCGTCGTTGATGTTCGGCCCGATCAGGTTCGGCGGAAGATCGTTCTTGATATCGCCGAGCTTCTTGCGCAGTTGATAGAACAGCTGCGGCACGTCCTTCGCCGGCGTGTTGTCCTTGAAGGTCAGCGTCATCGCCGTAAAGGACGGCTTGGTGTAGGTCTGCACCTTGTCGAAGTACGGCAGTTCCTGGAGCTTCTTCTCGATCGGGTCGGCGACCTGCTCCTGCATTTCCTTCGCGGTGGCGCCGGGCCACATCGCGTTGATAATGACCACCTTGATCGTAAACGACGGATCTTCCGCGCGGCCGAGCCGCTCATACGAGAAGAAGCCCGCGATGCCGAGCATCACGATGAAGAACAGAACCAGCGTTGGGTGCGCCACAGCCCAGGCGGAGAGATTGAATCGCTTCATCGGACCCTCGTAAGGTTTTAGAACGACAGCGACGAGACGACACGGACCTTCTGGGCCGGATCGAGCTTCTGCACACCGAGCACCACGACACTGGCGCCTTCCTCGACGCCGCCGGTAATGATGACGTCCTTGGTCTCATAGGCCTTCACGGCCACCGGCTTCAGCGACACTTCGCCGGTCTTGGCGTCGGCGACATAGAGCGCGGGGCCGTTGCCCTGGCTGAACAGCGCCGACAGCGGCAGCCGCGCGACCCGCTCAGTGGCGGGATCGGCCAGCGTCAGCGTTGCCGTCATGCCGAGCGACACTGCATCATCGGCGCCGGGCAGCGAAAACTTCGCCAGATAGGTGCGGGTGGCGGGGTCGGCGGTGGGCGCGATCTCGCGCAGCTTCGCGGCATACTTCTTGTTCGGCTCCGACCACAGCGTGACGCTGGCCTGACCGCTCTTGGCGAAAGCGACCAGCGTTTCGGGAACTGCAACCACGGCCTCCTTCTCAGCCGAGCGCGCCACGCGGATCGCGGTCTGCCCCGACGCCACCACCTGTCCCGGCTCGATCAGCGTCGCTGTAACAACGCCGCGCGTATCGGCGACAATCTGGGCGTAGGACAGGCTGTTCTTGGTGAGTTCAACCGAACGCTCGGCGCGGTTGAGACGCGCCCGCGCCTCGTCGCCCGCCGCCTTGACCTGGTCGAGTTGTGCTTCGGTGGACCAGCCCTTGGCGCGCAACTCCTTGGAGCGGCCCTCGGCGGCGCTTGCCTGCGCCAGCACGCCGGTCGCGGCGCGGAATTCAGCCTCGGCCTGCTCGGCCTGCAATTTGAGATCGACCTCGTCGAGCGTCGCCAGCGGCTGGCCGACATCGACGATCTGCCCGACTTCGACCAGGCGCTTGGCGACCTTGCCGGGAACACGGAAGCCCATGTCTGTTTCGATACGGGGGCGGATGGTTCCGACGAAGCTGCGCTCCGGCGATTGCGACTGATAATGGACCGTGGCGACCAGGACCGGGCGACCTTTCTCGCCCTCCTGCGCCTGCTCTTTGCCGCAGGCGCCCAGCGCCAAAGCGGAAACCATCAAGACAACAACAGCCAAGCCATTGTTTTGGCTAAAAGATTTAAAGATGCGCGGCATCGGAAGCTCCCTTGGGTACTTTCGGAAGCTTCTTACAACGATTGACGATTGTCAATAATCGTCATTAGTCAGAATGCCGCAGCGCAAACCTTTGGTCTGAAAAGCCTTTCGGCGGTCCCCACTAGGGCACAGTCATTTTCTGCCGTCTCTGGCGTCCTTTTAGGTCTTGTCTGCCGGATCGCGATGAATCGGATCGATCCACAACACCGTCTCCGGCTTTTCCACCGGCTCAATGTCGAGATTGATCGCAACCGCCTCGCCGTCGCTGCGCACCAGCACGCATTCCAGCACTTCGTCCGGGCTGGCGTTGATTTCCTGATGCGGCACATAAGGCGGCACGAAGATGAAATCGCCCGGCCCCGCCTCGGCGGTGAACTGCAGGTGCTCGCCCCAGCGCATCCGCGCCTTGCCGCGCACGACGTAGATGATGCTTTCCAGATGGCCGTGATGATGCGCGCCGGTCTTCGCATCCGGTCTGATGGTCACCGTTCCCGCCCACAGCTTCTGTGCGCCGACGCGCGCGAAATTGATTGCAGCCTTGCGGTCCATGCCGGCAGTGGACGGCACGTTCGGGTCGAGCTGATTGCCGGGAATGACCCGCACACCGTCATGCTTCCAGCGCTCGTCGTCGTGCGCATGAGAATGATCGTGCGGGTGATCGTGGGAATGATGATGATCGTGCGACATTGGCAGCTCTCTATTCTTGTTCTTAAACGTCAGAGGGATTTCATCCCAGCGTTACCGCATGGCCGGGCTTGTCCCGGCCATGCACGCCTTTGTAGCACAAAGGATGGAAGACGTGGATGCCCGGGAACGCAGACAAGTTTACGCAGTCTACGACTGCTATGCCCGGGCATGATGTTAGTATGACTTCGGCAGTCCCAGAACCTTCTCGCCGATGAAACTCAGGATTAGTTGCGGGCTGATCGGTGCGATGCGCGGAATCATCACTTCGCGAAGATAGCGCTCGACGTGATATTCCTTGGCGTAGCCGAAACCGCCATGGGTCATCACCGCCTGCTGGCAGGCGTCAAACCCCGCCTCGCCCGCGAGATATTTCGCGGCGTTCGCGGCAGGTCCGCACGGCAATCCCTGATCGTACTGCCAGGCCGCCGACATCGTCATCAGCCATGCAGCCTCGAGATCGATCCAGTTCTTCGCCAGCGGATGCTGGATCGCCTGGTTCTGTCCGATCGGCCGGTTGAACACGATGCGCTGCTTCGCGTAAGCCGCCGCGCGTTCGAGTGCGAGTTTGCCGAGGCCGACAGCCTCCGCCGCGATCAGGACGCGCTCCGGATTCATGCCATGCAGGATGTATTCGAACCCGCGGCCTTCCTCGCCGATGCGGTCCTCAACCGGAATCTCGAAGTCGGTGATAAAGAGTTCATTGGAATCGATGGCCTTGCGGCCCATCTTCTCGATCTCATGCACCGCGATCTGGTCGCGGTTGAAATCCGCGTAAAACAGACTGAGACCGTGGGTCGGATTCTTGACCTCTTCCAGCGGCGTGGTACGCGCCAGCAGCAGTATCTTGTGCGCGACCTGCGCGGTGGATATCCAGACCTTCTGGCCGTTAACGACATATCTGTCACCCTTGCGCACCGCGCGGGTTTTCAACTGCGTGGTGTTGAGCCCGGTGTTCGGCTCGGTCACGCCGAAGCACGCCTTCTCGCGGCCCTCGACGATGCCGGGCAGCATGCGCGCGCGCTGCGCGTCGTCGCCGAACACCACCACCGGATTGAGCCCGAACACATTCATGTGGATCGCGGAGGCGCCCGACATCCCCGCGCCCGACTCCGAGATCGCGCGCATCATGATCGCGGCTTCCATGATGCCAAGGCCCGCGCCGCCATACTCCTCTGGGATACAGATGCCGAGCCAGCCCGCCTGCGCCATGGCATCATAGAACTCGTGCGGAAAGCCGCCGGCGCGGTCCTTCTCCAGCCAATAAGCATCGTCGAAACGGGCGCAGATTTTCAGAATCGCATCGCGAATGGATTCTTGTTGCTGGTTCAGTGCGAAGTCCATCGAGATCGATCCCTGAATGACATGACGGGACCGAGACATACGTGACCCCGGCAGATTGAGCAAAGGGGAACGTCATACTGTTTTGCATCGCAGCGCATCCCCGCGCGTCACGCAGGGCAGAACGTCGCGCATTTCGTCTTGCCGGCCACGGGTGCAGGGATATTATTTACGCGAGCGCGCAACCGCATCGGAGACCGGACATGGACCAGAAAGTGACCGATCACGACATCCTCGCCGGTCTCAATCGCGATTATATCGACTCCGTGCAGAACAGCGACGTACGCCGCTTCGATGAAATTCTCGCGCCGGATTTCTACTGCTCGAATCCGGACCGCTCGCTGGTCGATCGCGCCGGGTTTCTGAAGCAGACCGCAAACCCGGTCGCCATCAAAAATCTCAAGGCGGAAGACGTGCTGATCCGCGTCATCGGCGACGTCGCGATCATCCACGCACGCACCAGTTACCTGATGCCGGACGGCAGCACCGGCGGGGGCCGTTACACCGACGTCTGGGCGAGGATCAACGGCCAGTGGCTGGCGGTGTCAGCGCACGTCACGCGCTGAGCGGCTAGCGCGAGAACTTCGTTTCCATCGCGCGGCGGAAAGCGACCGCATCGTCCTTCGTGTCGATCTCCACGTCCGACCATCGGACCACCGCGCCATGCGCGACGTCATTTGTCAGTTTGACTCGATGCGCGAGGCCGATCGGCAGCGCACCGGCCTTGAGGCTCTCGGCCGCCGGCATCAGCTTGCCCCACACCGTATAGCCGCCCTCGCCGTCGAGCATTTCGCCCGCGCGAAGATTTTTCTTGGCGACCGCCGCAACATCACCTCGGAAATCCTGCGGCTGTCCGGTCGGCTCATTGCGCAGCGCGGCTGAGAGCACCGAGATATTCAATTCAAGCCCGATCAGGTGATACGGCTTGTACATAGCTGCAAAACGCCCTGAGGAATCCGTCTTCAATCCATATTGGCGGAAACAATCCGCCGCGTAATCGTTCGGCGCTTCCAGCACGACATAGACGCCCCAGCGCAGATCGCGAAATACCGGACGGCCGTCGCGCTCCAGCGACGAGACGACTTCGACCACGCCGGATTTCTCCAGCACGCCGCCTTTGTCCCGCGGACGCATCAAATGCGGCAGATCGTCGACGCCGCAGGGTGGAAACAACAGGCCGGTCGACGGCACATCGAGGCCGGTGGCATTGGCGATGGCGGCCATCTCGATGGCGGACTTGGTGCCATCCAGAAACGAGTTGAACATCTGCGGATTCATGCCGGCCGACTGCGCCTCGGCGGCGGTCAGACCATAGTGGCCCCAAACGCCAGCGGGCGTCACATCGTGATAGATCGGCAGATACTTGGTGCCCTTTCCCGCCGCGACAACCTTGAAGCCGGTAGCGCGTGCCCAGTCGACCATCTCGGCGGTGAGTGCAGGCTGATCGCCATAGGCCAGCGAATAAACTACGCCTGCCTTGCGCGCTTCATCCGCCAGCAGCGGCCCGGCCAGCACATCGGCCTCGACATTGACCATCACGATATGCTTGCCCGCGGCAATCGCCGCGCGCGCATGACGGATGCCGACGGCAGGATTACCTGTGGCCTCAACGATCACCTCGACGTCGCCACCGGTCGCGGCTGCTCCATCCTTGGTGAAAGTGGTGGCGGCGATCCGAGCAGCGTCCCAGCCCACCGTCCGGCAGGCCTCGCGCGCACGATCCGGATCGAGGTCGACAATCACCGGCACGTCGAGGCCCGGGGTATGCGGCACCTGAGAGAGAAACATCGAGCCGAATTTGCCGGCGCCGATCAGCGCCACGCGCACGGGCTTTCCCGCCACGCGGCGCTTTTCAAGGAGGTGATGCAGGTTCATTTGGGAATTCGATCCAGCGGTTGTCAGCGAATTGGTTATCGCCAAATTGTCCCGTCATGGCCGGGCTTGTCCCGGCCATCTACGTCTTGTTGTTTTCTGGTTTTAAAGACGTGGATGCCCGGCACAAGGCCAGGCATGACGAAGTGCTTGTTTACTCCGCCGCCTGACGACGGCTGCGGGCGTAGCGAACCAAGGCATCGTCATCCACGGTCTGGATCGGTGTGAAGTCGCGATGCGCGATGAACTCCGGCCGGGTCGGCGTGCGGATGTAGTTCGAGACCGCGTTCAGCGTCAGATAGACGATCTTGCGCGGATACGGCGTGATGTTGCCCGCCGAGCCATGCACGAGATTGCCGTGGAACATCAGCATGCCGCCGGGCTTGCCGGTCGGCGCGACGATGCCGCCGTCCTTGACGAGGCGGGTCACGGTGTCCTCGTCCAGCGTCCACAGCGGATAGGACGTGGTCGCAAGATCGTGCGACGCCTTGAGGTCCCCGGCGTTCTGGCTTTTCGGCACCAGCATCAGCGGGCCGTTGATCGGCATCACCTCATCGAGAAACACCGCGATGTTCATCGCGTGCGGCAGCGGCATGCCGTCGTCGCGCTTCCAGGTGCCGTAATCCTGATGCCATTGCCAGACGTCGCCCGTGAAAGCGGATTTCGCGTTGATCTTGTACTGATGCATGTAGACCTTCTCGCCGAAGATCTGTTCGACCGGCTCGATCATGCGCGGATGTGCGCCGAGCAAGCGAAACGCCTCATTATAAAGGTGCGCGGCAAAGGCGGTGCGCGGTGCGCCGCTCTTCTCGCGCCAGACCTCGGGGCGCTGCTCGTCGTAGATCGACATGGCCTCGCGCCGCAGGACATCGACTTCCTCGGCGTTGAAGAGTTCCGGCAAGAACAGCCAGCCTTCGGTGCGGAATTGCTCGAGTTGCTCGGGGGTCAATCGCATGAGGGTCCTCCTTGAAAGTTTTGGGTCACTTCCCGGTTTGTCATTGTTTCAGGGGCGCTTTTTGCGTCTTCGGTCGTGACGGGCGGCGCATGACGGTCGTTGTCGGCTCATCGATATTGCATTCTGAATTCAGTATTCTAAACTCAGGATGCGGCTTGCACCCCACCCTGTCAAGCAGCAACCATGCTGCCGCGCAGCGAAGAGCCTCAGTGATTCTTCGCTCATCCTTGGAGGAGAAGTGCTGGAATCTCTGGCCCTGCCGAAAAGTCTGGTCGATCAGGCCTATGAGGTGATCCTCGATGCCTTGTGCGACGGCACGTTCAAACCGGGCGAGCGCTTGACGCAGGAGAGCATCGCCGCCCGCCTCAATGTGTCGCGACAGCCGGTGACTCACGCGCTGGCGGTGTTGAAGGCGCAGGGATTCCTCGCGCAGGGACGTCAGGGATTGACCGTCACGGCGGTCGATCCGGATTTCTTTGAGGCGATCTACCAGATCCGCTCGGCGGTCGAGCCGCTCGCCGTGAAACTGGCAACACCGCGCCTCACCAAGGAGTCGATCGCGCGCGGACGCGCGCTGGTCGAGCAAGGCCGCAAGCTGGTCGCCGCCGGCGACAGCCGCGCCAGCCTTCAGGCCGACATGGACTTCCACTCATTCATCTACGATCTCTCCGGCAATCCCCTGATCGCCGAGACGATGCGGCTGCACTGGCGGCATCTGCGCCGCGCAATGGGCGAAGTGCTGCGCCATCCCGGCATGTCGATCAGCGTCTGGAAAGAGCACGGCCGCATTCTCGAAGAGATGATCCGGGGCGACGGCGATGCTGCCGCCGAACTGATGCGGCGCCATCTGGTCGAGGCTTACGAGCGGGTTGGAAAGACGGGCGCGCCCGGATCGAAATCATCGTGAAGCTTCGCTGGAGCGTCGCATCGTCAGCTATTTCCATTCAAATCGATCCGTTGGCTTCAACCCGGACTTGAAACCATGGCGAAGGGCTTGAACAGCGGCTGAATCCCCCTTGAGATAGCCGTCGAAGAACAATAGCGCCCCGGCCGCCACGGCGCTGGTATAACGCGTCTCCACTTCCGCCCCGTGAGCGTGCGGTCCGTGCTCCAGACCGGAAAACGCGCCATGGCCCGCGCCATCCAGGACGAGCAGATATTGATGGGGGATCGTCAGCACTTCATAGGGGATGGTTCGTTGTATCGGATCAAACTCCTCGTTGCCCGGTACGGCGTTGCCATCTTCCGTGCCTGTGATGTGAAAGAGCGGGATGTCGATATCACGATAGAGCGCGGCCAGGTCGCCACCTTGTATGGGCATATTGGGGCTCATCACCAAGCCAGCCCTGACGCGGGGTTCCTTGAAGAACCATTGTCCGCCTGGCCCCATCCTTTGGCCGGCAGCAACCATCGTCGATACGCCGCCATAGGAATGGCCGGCCATTCCGACACGCCCGAGATCCAGGTGCCCGGCCAGCGGCCCTTCGTGGTTCAGCCTGGCAAGCTCGCGCAGAATGAAAGGCACATCCTGAAAGCGCGCGCGCGCGGCATTGGCATCCCACATCGCCCTGCGGAGGGCCCGATAGACGTCCGGAAGAGACATGGCGTGCTGCCAGACCGAGTTGTCGGTCGCTGGATGCTGCAAATGCAGGGCGACATATCCGCTTTCGGCCAGGCTCCGCCCGAGATACGGCATCGACTCGCACGTTCCGCCGATCCCGTGGGACACAAGGATCAAGGGATAAACACCGTCGGGAGGGGCAGGAGCGTAGCTGCGGTATGGTACCGCGCGGCCACGCGCTCGATCATGAAGGACGCCGTCTGTCACGCTGTATGCGCAAGCCGGATTCAAGATTTGACTCCGTTCGTCAGACGCGCAAGAATTTATGGTCGCAAGAATTTACGGCTGGTTCGTCTCGTCCACCGACTTGGCGGCCAGCGCTAGAGCAATCCCTAATACTATCAATAACCACGCCATTTTTTGCGGGTTCGTATTATGGTTGTCTTTGAAACAAGCGCTCACTATTACCGCTTTTTTGCGAATGAGTCACGCCGCGGCGGTTCTCCTCTCTACGAGAGGCTGTCGTTGGGAATTGCGGAGAGCCCGGAGCTACAACGTTTGGCGGCGGGCCGGAAAAGAGGTCAGCCTGCGGCCAACCTGATTTTCGGAGCGGTTCAGTATCTCCTGCTTGGGGACATTGATGATCCACTCAAGGACTACTATCCGAGCCTGGGTGGCAAACGAGCAGCAGACGACAGGGCCTTCGACCTGTTCTCTGCCTTTTGCAGCGCTCACGAAGCCGAGCTTGCCGAGATCATTTCGAAACGCGCTACCAATACCAATGAAGTCGGGCGCAGCGCCTTGCTGCTGCCGGCGTTCGATCTGCTGGCGCGCGAAACCGGCACCCCTCTCGGACTCGTCGAAATCGGATCGAGTGCCGGGCTCAATCTGAACTTTGACCGATACGGGTATCGATACACGGACGAGAAAGGCACGTCGAGACTCGAAAGATGGACAGATGCGCAGTTTGTCCTTTCATGCGTGCTGGAAGGGTCTGCCATACCCCCTTTGAGACAGTTTCCGCCGCCGGTTGGATCGCGTGTCGGCCTCGAGCTTTATCCAACGGATGGCAGGGACGCGAACGAACAGCGGTGGCTCAAGGCTCTTGTTTGGCCTGAGCGCCTTGATCGGCTTGCAAAGCTTGATGGCGCGCTGAAGGTTATCGTCGCGCATCCGCCGCGGATCAGAGGCGGCGACGCGGTGGCGAACCTGGCCAGCGCGCTGGCTGAAATTCCATCAAATCAAACGCCGTGCGTCTATCACACGATCATGGGCTATCAGCTCAACGGCGACCAGCATACGAGCATCAACAACACGTTGTTCGCAGCCAGCAAGACGAAGCCTGTCTGGCGGATCACTGTCGAAGGCGAGGTCGCACATTCCAATCCGACAGAGACGTTCAACCCGCTCAAGGTCAACAGGTATTTCAACGGAGAGCGGAGGGTCATAACGCTCGCGGTGTGCGATCCGCATGGGCTTTCGATGGAGTGGAAGCAGGCTTAGGCGAGGCTTTCGGTCCCTTTCTCTGGCGCCTGAAACTGTACGTCAGGACATGCGCCACCAATTCCTCGTATTTGATCCCATGCAAGGCGGCCGCGCGATAGACGGCCGACGCCGGGGCCATGTTGCAGGCGATGTTGACCTCTATGAATACGGTTCGCCGAGTGGCGGGATCATACCGGAAGTCAAACCGGGCATAGTCGAATGGCGACACCTGCGCGGCCATGTCCGCCGTAGCCTTCAGCGCTTCCTTGGCTCCGGGGCCGTCATACGGAGCCGATGTGTAGGTATTGTTGAGCCCGCGCTTTCCTTCATTCGTCAGAACGTTGTCGCCGGGGCGGCCAGTTTCCTGGAATACGGTGAGCGAACCCGGAGGAAATCCCTCCACCACCGGAACCGTTAGATTGAGACCCGGCACGAATTCTTCAGCGATGAAGTCACGGCCTTCGTGACGCGGATCTGAAATGGCTGTTAGCGCGCCGGGCCAGTCGGCCTCGCTGTCGACCTTGATCACCGCGTCGGAAGCGATTCCCCCGCGCGGCTTGAGAATCCAGGAGCCAGGGAGGTGAAACCCATTGCGATCGACATCGCTGGAGCTGATGATTTGGTGTCCGGCGACATCAAGCCCCGCGCTCACAGCCACCTGCTTGGCCAGCACCTTGTCCTCCGAGATCGCGCGGGTGGGCGCGGACGCTCCGAGGCAGGGCACGCCACGATAGGCGGCAATCGCCGGCGTCAACAGTTCGTGGCCATCGAAGATGGCGTGGGAGTGAATGGCGTACAGGAAATCGAAATCGAGCGGCCCGAACAGCACCGCATGTTCGCTCGCCGGCGTGACCCTGAAGCCGAGGCTCCGGAGCGCATTGAGCAAGATGGCGTGATAGACAACGTGATAGCCATACTTGGCTCTGCGTTCAGGGCTGGCGTCAAGGGCATGACGCGCCAGGAACAGGACATGGGTGTCGGCGATCTCTTTCGGAGTCGGCTTCAATAGGCATTGCGATATCATCGGCTTGCCCTCGCCTTGTCACTTCAGGATGCCTCACAAAAGGTCTCGCGACAAGCGAGAAATCGGCGCCAAATCCAGAGGGATGATCGATCGCCGCAGCCAGTGGTCTTGACGGTCTAGACCGGTTGCAAGCCCAGCGACTGCGCGCTCTCCATCCAGACCGGCAATTCGCGCTGATACAACGCATTGGTTTCCTTAAAGCCAAGCGCAGGTTCCAGCACGAATGTCTTGAGGACCTCTTTCACTTTCGGATCGTTGTTCGCCGCCACGCAGAGTTGCGCCAGACGATCGACGATCGGCTGCGGCGTTGCCTTCGGCAGTGCCCAGCCGGTAAAGCCGCTCACTGTGAAGAACTTCGATGTCGCGCCTTGTTCAGGCAATGTCTTGACGTTCGGGAGCGCATCGACCTTCTTCGAATGCACCGCAAACGCAACACCGCGATTGCTTTGCAGGACGGGTTGCGCCGCCGTGTAGCTGCCCATCGCGACGTCGAGCGTGCCTTCCATCAGCCCTGTCCACATCGGCGCTTCGCCGCGATAGTGGATCGGTTCGATGTTGAGGCCATACTGCTTGTTGAGTTCATTGATCGTCATGTGCGGGGCGGAGCCCGCGCTATAGGTGCCGAAATTCACCTTGCCGCTCTTGCGTGCGAAAGCGACGAATTCGTCCAGCGTCGTGACGCCGGATTTCGGGCTCGCGACCAGCGGCAGCCCGGCGCCCGGGATGATGCTCACGAGCGTCAGGTCCTTGTCCATGTCGTAGCCGGGATTCTTCATCATCGCCCGGTTCATCACATAGGTTGTCGAGATGGAGCAGAGGATCGTGTGGCCATCGGGCTCCGCGCGCGCGACTTCCGCAGCACCAATGGAGCCGGAAGCGCCCGCCTTGTTTTCGATGACGACGGTCTGTCCCACCTGCTTGGCGATGAATTCGCCGAAGGAGCGCGCGAGCAGATCGGTCTGCCCGCCGGCCGGGTAGCTGCAGACCATACGGATTTGTCGCGACGGCCACGCGGCTTGCGCCGAGGCCCCGCGCCCGAGGAAGGGCATCGCGGCAGCTGCGGTGCCCGCGGCGATGAAGTGACGGCGATTGAATTTCTCTGACATGGTCCCCTCCCTGAGTTTTTTTAGGAGGGTATCCATTGTCTCGACCTGCACAAGGGCGAAAGACGGGACAGATTGGCGCATAAAGAACGCGCCCCAGTCCCCGGGGTCATGATCCCCAGTCTGCCTCCTGGCCCAATGCTTGCGCCGCACAATCGATTATCGTTGCCGATCGCGGAGCGTTCTGCCTACTGAAACTCAATAAGCCATCGGCTGCGGGCGTCCGACTCCGCAATACAGAAATCCGTTTCGCGAGACTTCGTCCGGCGAATAGATGTTCCGGAGATCGACAATGACCGGCGTGGCCATGGTCACCGCCATTTCCTTGAGATCGAGCGCGCGAAACTGCTCCCATTCGGTGACGATAACCAGCGCATGCGCTCCCTTTGCGCACTCATAAGCATCGCTGCAGAAGGTCACATCCTCCAGCACCTTCTTCGCCTGCTCCATGCCAACCGGATCGAAAGCGCGCACGGTTGCTCCCATGTCCTGCAACGCGGTGATCAGCGGGATCGACGGCGCGTCACGCATGTCATCGGTGTTCGGCTTGAACGTCATTCCCAGCACAGCCACGGACTTTCCGCGCAGATTGCCACCGAAGGCATTCGCGACCTTGCGGGCCATGGCGCGTTTGCGCTGGTCATTCACCGCGACGACGGTCTCGATGATCCGCAGTGGCGCTTCATTGTCCTGTCCGGTTTTGATCAGAGCCAGCGTATCCTTCGGGAAACACGATCCGCCGTATCCCGGGCCCGCGTGCAGGAACTTGGCACCGATTCGATTATCGAGACCAATTCCCCGCGCGACCTCCTGCACATTGGCGCCGACCTTTTCGGCCAGATCGGCGATTTCATTGATGAAGGCGACTTTAGTCGCGAGAAATGAATTCGCCGCGTACTTGATCAACTCCGCCGTGCGGCGATCTGTGTAAACAATGGGCGCGGCGTTGAGATAAAGCGGCCGGTACACTTGGGCCATGATCTCGCGTGCGCGGGTATCATCGGTGCCGATCACGATGCGATCAGGATGCTTGAAATCCCGAATTGCGGCGCCTTCGCGCAGGAACTCCGGATTCGAGACGACAGCAAACTTCGCGTCCGGATTCTGCTCGCGAATGATGCGCTCGACCTCATCGCCGGTGCCGACCGGAACCGTCGATTTTGTCACCACCACCGTGAAATCCGACAATGCCGCGGCCACCTCGCGCGCCGCGGCGTAAACATAAGACAGATCCGCATGCCCGTCGCCGCGACGTGACGGCGTTCCGACCGCGATGAACACGACGTCGGCGCCGCGAACTCCCGCAGCCACATCGTCGGAAAAGCTCAGGCGCCGTTGCTTGACATTGCTCGCCACAAGCTCCGCAAGACCGGGTTCGTAGATCGGGATTTCACCCCGGTTGAGCGCCTTCACCTTGGTCACATCATTGTCGATGCAAACAACATGGTGTCCAAAATCAGCAAAACATGCACCTGAGACCAGCCCGACATACCCCGCCCCGACCATCGTGATCCGCATCTATATTCCTGTCTGGTCATGCCATTGCTGCGGCGCTTTCAGCGCGCATCGTTCGGGTTATGTAGAGAATATATCGCTATCTAGCTGGCGAGAATTTCCCATCCGTCCTTGCCGGGCGGAAAGAAAAAGAAGTTGTTGATGTACGCTTGGCCGGTTTTGCGCCCGCCATTGGAGAGCAACGAGTTTGGATCCTGAAAGATTTCGACATCGAACTGGTCGACCGGGACGATGTCGCCATCCTCGACAAAAAATCCGCTATAGCCCCGATCCTGAAAGAACTCGAAAACCGATTCAGTGGCCAGCGGCCGATGCCTGTCTTCTGCTTCGACAAGGAAAACCGGCCGGCTTCGTTCGAGCAGGCCGACTGCGCCGTTCAGAACATTCAGCTCGTGGCCTTCCACATCGACTTTCACGAAGGCAACATCGTCCTGAATCATGTCGTCAAGACGCGCCATCGGAACATTCAGGACGGTGCAGGATTTTGCCGAAAGTGCGACCTGCGGCTCGAGGGACGCGAGACCATGAACCGCGCCCTCCTCGCTTTGCGGAATCAGGAGCTCCGCCGCACCCTCGTGATCGGATAGCGCGACTTCATGCACAACCACATTCGGCGCCGACGTTCGGCGGAGAACATCCGCCATTGCCCGCGACGGTTCGAACGCATGTACGCGGCGCGAAAGCCGCGCCAGTTCGCGGGTATAGAGCCCGCAATTGGCACCGACATCGACAGTGACGGCATCGTTGCGCACAATCCTGTCCAGAAACGAGAGTTCCACCTCCGCCGTTTTGGGACGGTGCATGAAATGCCACCGCAACCAGAGTCCCGGAAAAGTTTCTTTCAGCGCATTCTTGACTTGCCGCACAGCTGTCATCGCCGCCGCCTTTCTCTTACCTCATCACACGAACCGACGCGGATGGCCGAGTCTTCGATCAGGCTCAAACCCGGTGGTAGATATCTTCCACGCGCACAATGTCGTCCTCGCCGAGATATGGGCCCGATTGCACCTCGATGAGGTTCAGCGGCACCTTCCCGGGATTTTCGAGGCGATGCATGCATCCCAGCGGGACGAAAACCGATTCGTTCTCGCGCAGCAGAATTTCCTCGTCATCCCGCGTGACGATCGCGGTGCCATTTACGACCACCCAATGTTCCGCGCGATGAAAATGCTTCTGCAGCGACAGCTTGGCGCCCGGATTGACCGTGATCCGCTTGACCTGAAAGCGATCGCCAGCGTGAATCGACTGATAGTAGCCCCACGGCCGATGAACGGACTGGGTCTGGGTCGCCGAGCGATGGCCGCTGGCTTTCAACCGGCCCACGAGCTTGGCGACGTCCTGATCGCGATCCTTCGACGCAACGAGCACGACATCCGGTGTCGCCGTGATAATGAGATCATCGACGCCCAGGGCGGCGACCAGAGGCCCCTCGCCGCGGACGTAGCATCCGCTGGCGTCCTCCATGACCACATCACCAATCGCCACATTGCCGGAACTATCCTTGTTACCCATCTCCCATAGCGCCGACCAGCTTCCGATATCGCTCCAGTTGAAATCCGCCGGAACCACTGCAGCCGAATCTGTCTTTTCCATCACGGCGTAGTCCAGCGACACCGATGGGCACGCCCGGAAGGCCGCTTCATCGAGACGCAGAAAATCAAGATCGCGTGTCGCGCCCGCCAACGCGGCTCGGCATGCCGCGAGGATATCCGGCGCCAGCCGCGACAGTTCCTCGATAAGCAATCGCACCGGCAGCAGAAAGATTCCGCTGTTCCAGAGATGGTCGCTGGTGGCAAGAAGCCGCTCCGCGGTGGGCAAATCCGGTTTCTCCACGAATCCTGCGACCTGATGGACGCCGGGTGCGGCAGCAAGCTCGTTACTCGCGCGGATATAACCGAATCCGGTTGCCGGCGAGGTCGGACGTAAACCAAACAGGACAAACTGGCCCGCCTGCGCTGCTGTCATGCCGACGTTGACCGCTTTGCGGAACGCAGCCGCGTCACCAACCCAATGATCTACCGGCATGGCGAGAATGATCGCATCCGGATCGGACTCATGCGCGACAAGCGCGGCAAGGGCGACAGCCGGTGCCGTATTCTGCCCGAAAGGCTCGAGCACGATGGTCGGATTTATGACGCCTGCTCCACGCAGTTGCTCGGCGACAGCGAAGCGGTGCTCCGCATTCGCAACGACCATCATTCCGCCGAACATCGCGGGATCGTTCACGCGCAGCGCGGTCTGCTGCAGCAGCGTCTTCTCACCGAGCAGAGAGAGCAATTGTTTGGGATAGGTTTCCCGAGACAACGGCCACAGCCGCGAGCCGGTCCCGCCCGACAGAAGAACAGGAATGATACGGTGTTGTCGCTGCGTCATTGTTGCCCCCGGGGAATTACATAAGTGACGAGATAGTGGACGAGATAGCCGTCGAGTCGGATCAAATGACGCTGTCAAAATCCGCTGCCAGACAAGAATTCCCGCCGCACCGTACGTGCGATGATCGTGATATCCATCCGCAGCGACCATTTCTCGATGTAATCGAGATCATGATCGATCCGTGCAATCGCCAGATTCGGTTCGACCGTGCTGCCTCTGCAGCCACTCACCTGAGCGAGCCCGGTGATCCCGGGTCGCGCGGTATGGCGCTGAAAATAGTAAGGGACCAGGTCTTCATAGGGCATGTTGGCCGCGAGCATCCCCGGCACATGAGGGCGCGGCCCGACAAGCGACATATCGCCCTTCACCACATTGATTAGTTGCGGAAGCTCATCGAGGCTCGTGCTTCTCAGGATCTGCCCGACACGGGTCACCCTGGAATCACCCTGAACGGTCTGCTGGATACCCGCGGCATCGCCAAGATTCACATGCATCGAACGGAATTTATAAATCTTGAATAGCTGATTGCGGTATCCATAGCGATACTGCCGAAAGAATACCGGTCCGCGCGACGTCGCCTTGATCGCAATCGCGATCGCAATCAACAGCGGAGCGAAGAAGAGAAGCGCGAGCGCGGCAGCCGATGTGTCGAATAGCCGTTTGCTGAATGCAACGGCCGGCTCGGTGTGCGAAATGCGAACGGCGGCGCGAGAGCGATAGGCGTTGCGGCTGCGATAGGGACTGCTGCTGGCATATTCGACCGGGCGAACCGAGATCAGCCGCGTCCCCTTCCATGGCGTTGCCGAGTTATCCTGAACAAAACGGGTCGTGACTGTCGCGGCCATTTGCTCTTGCTTTCAACTGGACGTCTATCGGAACTCAACACCTGCACTGGATGGCATCGCTCCACACGAATGCTTCGCAGGCGCGAAGCACATGAGGATGACGAAGGTGCCAACCTTCAGCGGCGCGAAGGTTTCCTAAAGTTTTGTACGAAATGGGGCGGCAAAACGAAAAATTCGCGCACACGACTCGCGCGCGAGACTCATAAAAATTTTGCAACGCGAAAATTTATCGCGCTGCGAAGCGCTTAGAGTGCGATGCCGATTTCTTACGCTGCAATTTCGTTGACACTGCCATGCACAATCAACGACGTGGACAAGATTCAAGAATGGAGTCGATTATCGAATTAAACAGGCGCAATGTCGCACCCGCGTCATGCGCGAGCAGCCGCGCCGATACTTTGTGCAAATTCGTTCACTAAAAACTAAAAGAGACTCCTTAGACTCCTCTCGGGGAAGATGGATTTAGCTCACAGCGAGCCCGCAAGATGATTGTCCAGCTACGGAAGATCGAGACAACGAGCGGCGACTCACCTGTGTCGTCTGCGCCTTCAGCGGAACCAGCGATGATCGCTGACCAAATGAACGCGGCCTCGCTGGCGCCCCCTGTGAAGCCGAATCGCCGGCTGAGAAACTGGATCATTCTCGCCAATGTCGCCGCCTGGGCGCTCATTATACTGGCGATCCGGTTGATTTTCTTTTGAGTTCCTCCGACAAGCATCTGTCATCACGCGTTCATCCATTTGACCGCGGAACCGTTCAAGACCAAACTTCCTGACGATGCGATCCCGCACTGCCCACCATGACTCGCGAGCGATCGACGCCGCCGTGCCTCCGAACACGCGCGTCTACGCCGTGGGCGATATTCATGGACGCTCGGACCTGCTGGCGGAGACGATCGCGCGCATCGATGACGATGCCCGTCGGCGGCCCGTCGAGCACGTTGTCGAGGTGTATCTCGGCGACTATATCGATCGCGGGCCCGATTCGAGCGGCGTACTCGATCTTCTCGCAGTTCGCCTTGTGCGTCGGCACGCCATTTGCTTGCGCGGTAATCACGAGGCAATCCTCGAGAGATTCCTCCGGCAGGACGCGGATGCTCTTTATCATTGGTCAAAGCTCGGCGGTCTTCAGACACTTGCCTCGTACGGCGTCGTTCCGCGCTCGCGATCTGGATTTGAAACGCCATCCGCGATTCGACGATCGCTGATGGAGCTCTTTCCTCGCGAACACGAATTGTTCTTGCAATGTCTCCGCAACAGTTTCGTTTGTGGAGATTTTTTGTTCGTCCACGCGGGAATAAAGCCAGGCGTTCCCATGAACCTGCAAGATCCAGAGGATCTGTACTGGATTCGGGACGAGTTCCTGAACTCGGAAATCAATCATGGCAAGGTGATTGTGCACGGCCATACTCCGGTCGATCATCCCGACATCAGGCAGAACCGAATCAACATCGACACCGGTGCTTGGCGGACGGGAGTCCTGACGTGCATCGCGATCGAGGGCGCGAGCGTTCTGGTGCTTTAGAACTCAGCATCGTGCATAGCAGACGCGCACAAGAAGCGAGTCGATCACCAGTCGCGTTTGCCACAATCAATAACGAGAACAATCCAGCGACACATTGGAACACGGCATCACATTCTTTCGCCGTTTTTTTCTCGACTATCACTCGGGTCGCGTCATGGATCACGTTCGATCCAATTGATGCGTGCAAATCATGTGCCGAGTGGGGTTGAGTCATGCCGAAATTGTTCACGCGCATCGCGCGCCTGCTTCTTGTTGCCGTTATGGCAACGTGCAGTGTCAGCATCTTCATCGACACGAACGCCGTCGCTCAGCAAAAGCATTCGTCTCCGTCCAATTCCGGAACATATGTGCTCGGGCCGACCGACAAGGTTCGCGTCAAGGTTTACGGTGAGCCCGACGTTGCGGGCGAATATGAAGTCGATAGCGGCGGCTATGTTTCAATTCCGCTCGCGGGCCGCATCAAGGCGGCCGGATCGACCACACACCAGCTAGAACGCTCCATAACTGCCGCATTATCCAAGGGAATCGTTCGCGATCCGCGCGTCAACGTGGAGATCGCGCTCTATCGGCCGTTCTACATTCTTGGCGAGGTGAAGAAGAGTGGAGAATATCCGTATCGCGTCGGCATGACCGTTCTCGATGCGATCGCAAGCGCAGGCGGTTTCACCTATCGCGCCAATGAAAGCAAGGTGTACTTGCGGCGCGCGGGCGGCGCTGGCGAAGAGATCTATCCGCTGGACGCGCCCGTGCTGATTTACCCCGGCGACAACATCCGCGTTCCAGAACGTTTCTTCTGACGCGTCATCCAGATTTCATATTTTCAAGTTCCACATCACGACGATTCGCAAAATGGTTTTGCTGTGTCGTACAAATGCGCGTCGCCATAGTGCGGTCTCTTTGCAATGCAAATTTTTCTGCACTGCAGAACGATATTCGATGTTTCGCGTTGAGATGCGCAGAAAGCGTTTCTCATGTGCCGTGGAAAGAATATTCGTGACGACATCGATGTCGTGAATCGATTCCGTCATGACGTTTCTTTGGGCGAAGGCACGATGATTTTCTGGGCTACTCCGAGACATCCGATACCGGCGACCTCCGCCGGGAGTGCAAGTTTCCCTAACGGGATAATCAATGAAGAGTTCTGTTGCGTTGATAGTGTTGGAAGAAATCGGAAGCCGCAAACGAGCGTCCCTGACGCTGCCGCGACGTGGATCGAAGTTTGCAAGGCTGGGAAAGGCACAGTTGCCGGCGACCGCTCTCATACTTGGTCTCGCGGCGCCGTCGAATGCACAGGTGATACCGTCGACCACTGAACAACTTTCTGCACCCT
This sequence comes from Afipia massiliensis, assembly GCF_001006325.2. Lineage (NCBI taxonomy): Bacteria > Pseudomonadati > Pseudomonadota > Alphaproteobacteria > Hyphomicrobiales > Nitrobacteraceae > Afipia > Afipia massiliensis. The sequence goes on from NZ_LBIA02000001.1 coordinate 659,653, forward strand.
GGAATGCACAACGGGTTTTCGAGCCGTCAACGTTGCCCGATTTGGCAGATCCGGAGACACGCAACGAGATCCAACCCGAGGATATGCCGGTGAGGAAACGACAACAGCCGGGATACGAACCAGTCGGAATCCGGGCAGGTTCCTGGATGTTCAGCCCCAAGCTGATGTCCGGCGCCCTTTACGACAGCAATGTCTTCTCCTCGAATACCACGAAGCGCTCGGATATCGCCGCCGTGGTCGAACCATCGCTGCGCGCCCACACGTTATGGGAACGGCACGGCCTCGACCTGAAGCTGGACGCCCAGTCGACTATATATAATGAGAACTCCAGTCTTGATCAGACCAATGCCCGCCTGAGAGGCAACGGCTGGTTCGATATCGCGCACGATCTTGCCGTTCTTGCCAATGTCCAAATCGCTCATCTCAACGAAGGCGTTGGAACGCTCAGTTCACCGGTGAACGCGATTTCGCCGACTCCTTACGATCTGTTCTCCGGCGATCTGACCGTTCGCAAGGAATTCAATCGCCTGACCACGTCGGTCGGCATGCGTGTCGATTCCTATGATTTCGGACAAACGCGAGCGCAGGACGGCTCAATCATCAATCAGGACGGCCGCGACGGTCAAATTTATTCGCTGCACAGCCGCGTCGACTATGCGTTCTCGCCCGTTCTGGGGTGGTTCGCCGGCGTCGAGGGCAATCAACGCAACATCCGCGGAACGCCTGCTCAAACGCTCGACTCTCAGGGATACCGTGCTCTGTCCGGCTTCACGGTCGGGTTTGGCAATCTGCTGAGTGGCGAATTCGGCGCGGGTTACGCCCAGCAACGCTTCGATGCGGCCTCCATTGGTACTATCGAAGGTCCCGCCTACCGCGCGATGCTGACCTGGCGCCCTACCCGTATGCTCGACGTCCACTTCAAGGCGGAACAGATCGTCACGCAAACATCGGACACGAGCTCAACCGGCGTGCTCGCAAACGCGTTCCAGCTCGGTGTCGACTACGAACTGCGGCGCAACGTGATCGTGTCGCTTGCGGGCGGTTATGAAAACGATCGCTTTTTCGGACAGCAGCGCAAGGACAAGGTCACGACGTCTGACGCGCGGATCAAATACTTGATGAATCGATACGGCTCCATTTCCGTTTTCCATCGATACACCGACCGTAACAGCGATAGTCCCGCCTTCAGCTTCGACAAACATCAGGTAGGAATCAATGTTACAGCGCAGTTCTGACTACGAGCTTCAGGCCCTGGATGGGCCTGCCGGCGCTGCAACGGGGCGATGGCAGCAGCCCACCGTCGATTTGCGCGAGATGGCGCGCATCCTGCGCCGGCGCTGGAGGATGGTTGCCGCCGCGCCGTTGTCTCTGATTGTGCTTGCGCTGATGTATCTCACCGCCGTCAGCACTCTATATACGGCGACGTCCACCGTTCTTGTGGACCCTCGCCGCGCCAACGTGGTGGACACCAGCCAGACGGTGCTGTCGAATTTCGGCACCGACGACGCCACCATCGAGAGCCAGGCGCTGCTGATTCAGTCCGTCGCGATCCTGCAGCGCGTGGTGGACAAGCTTAAGCTGACAGCCGATCCCGAATTCAGGCCGAAGCCGGGCTTGCTCGACCCTGTCAGGCGATTGTTCAGCAGCAGCGGCCCTGCCTCCGGGGCAAGCCCAGAGGATGCCGCGAAGGCAAGATCCGTCGAGATTCTGCAGAGACGGATGAAGGTGACCCGGCAAGGCACCACCTTCCTCGTGGATATCAGCGTCAGTTCTGAGGAGCCCCGAAAGTCCGCCGCCATCGCCAACGCGATCGCCGAAAGCTACTTCGAGGAACAGGTCCGCGCCAAATACGACGCGACGAAGATTGCCGCGAGCTGGCTCAATGGCCAGATCGAAGGATTGAAAACGCGAGTCGTCGCGTCGGAGCAGGCGGTTGAGGATTTCCGTGCCGCCAACAATCTCTCCGTGGCGCAAGGCGTCACGGTGAACGATCAGCAGATCACGGATCTCAACAACAAACTGATTGCTGCCCGCGCGCAGACCGCCGAAGCGCGCGCAAAGTACGATCAGGTGCAGCGGCTTGCCAAATCCGGGAGCGACCCCGGCGGCATCAACGCCGCCATCACCTCGGAGATGATCACCAAGCTGCGAACGCAGTATGCCGACATCGCAAAGAACGAAGCCGACCTTTCGAGCAAGTACGGCACGCGCCACCCCCTCGTTGCCAATGTGCGGGCGCAGTTGAAGGACACCCAGCGCCTCATCGACGAGGAAATCCGCCGCATTCTCGACAGCACGCAGCATGACTACGACGTCGCCAAGTCTCGCGAAGCATCGTTGCAGCAGAGCCTCGATCAGGTTCGGGGCGTGTCGAGTTCCTCCGGGCAAGCTTTGGTCCGGCTTCACGAGTTGCAACGCGAGGCCGAGGCCAACCGAACGCTCTATGAATCCTATCTGGCCCGATACAAGGAGACGTCCGCGCAGGAAAGTCTCGAAATGCCTGACTCCCGCGTGGTGACGAAGGCGAGCATCCCGATCAGGCCTTCTTCGCCCAAGAGCATGCTGATTCTTGGCCTGGCCCTGATGATCGGAGTTGGCGGTGGGTGTATTGTCGCATTCCTTGCCGATTACCTCGACGGCCGCATCAAAACGCTTGAGCAGGCGGAATCGGTTTCCGGTGTTCCGGCACTCGCCGCGGTTCCGTTGATCGGTACGCGCGAACTTGCTGCCCGCGCAAAACGCGGAAGGGACGAACTCGGTCGCTACGATCCGCGGACAGTGCGACTGTTGCCGCCCGCGCTGCAGCCGCCCTTGATGCGCTATGCCATCGACGAACCGGGCACCTTCTTCGCGGAGGCGATCCGCGCCGTTCGCCTCGCGATTCAGCGCACAATGCGGATCCAGCCGCTAAAGGTCGTGCTGGTGACATCGGCGCTCGATAACGAGGGCAAGACAACGCTTGCCGCAAATCTAGCCCTGTCGCTGGCAACGCTCGGCATCAAGACTCTTCTGATCGATGGAGATCTTCGCAATCCCCAATTGACGCGCGCGCTTTCGCCGCACGCCAACGCGGGATTGATGGAGGTCGCGACGGGCGAGGTCTCGCTGGACCGAGCCATCCTGCTGGACCGGAGCTCCGGTCTTTCGATCCTGCCATCACCGGCTGTGAAGGACGTCGATGTCATCACCGAGCTGATGTTCTCCGAACGGATCGTCGACATTCTCGATCATCTGCGCCAGCACTATGAGCTGATCATCATCGACTCACCGCCGCTGGTGCCACTGGTTGACGGCCGCGCGCTGGCCGAAATTTCCGATCGCATTATTCTTGCCATGGGATGGGATCAAACTCCTCAGGAGGTCATCACGCACACCGTCAATCTGCTGTCTCCTGTCTATGACAAAATTCTGGGCACGGTGTTGACGCGAGTCGATCTCAGCCGGCTGAGATTCTACGACTACTATCGCAGTTCGGCGTATCTCAAGCCGTACGGAAGCGTCGCGCTGAAGCCCGGACCTGCGGAATGAAAGCGCGCGAACCGATGGCTCGGATCGCAACCGCGATTCCAGTGAACGGCCCGTACCCACCGTACCGCGGCGGGGCAACCGTCAGAGCCGGCTTCCCGCGATCGCCTTCCGCGCCGGGCCGCGACACCGCGATAGCCGGCTGGGTCGCAGACCGCATGATTATCCTGGTGATGCTGCTTGCGGTAACCGCGACATTCACGTTGTCGTCGGCGATGCTGACCAACTGGAAGATTCACTACCTGACCGCGGGCGGTGGCTTCTACGAGAAATTTCACCCGGCGACCGGTTTGACATTTCTTGCCTTCGGGCTTCTGCTGTTGCGTCACGGCGATCCGGTCGGCGAAATCGACCGCATGTTCTCCCGGTCGAAACTCATCCTGCTCTATCTCGGATGCTGGTCATTCCTGCTCGTTCAGATGTTCGTGTTGAATCGCCCGTTCACCGTCATCATCGACACCTTCCTTCTTCCGGTCGTGTTGTGCCTCGTGATCTGGCATCTCTCGCCGATGCAGCGGAAACCGCTGGTTTGGGCGACGCATCTCACGATCCTGCTGAACGTATGCCTCGGCTACTACGAGTACTTTTCCGGCCACCGGTTGATCCCCCTGACGCTCGGCGACGTGCTGGTGGTTGGGGAATGGCGTGCCTCGGCGTTGCTCGGACACCCGCTGACCGCGTCGGGGCTTGTTGGCGGGTACATTCTCGCGCTGGTTCTTCGCCCTGCCCTTTGCCCCATCCCCATGCTTCGCACGTCGCTCATTGCATTCTGTCTCGGGTCACTGATGGCATTCGGCGGCCGAACCGCCCTGGTCACGGTCCTGCTGGTGCTGGGCTGTGTCGCAGCACGGGAGGTTTGGCTGATCCTGCGCGGAAAGCGGGTTTCGCTTCCAACGGTGATCGCTACCCTCTGTCTGCTGTTTGTCGCGGCCGCGGGGATCTTCGCAGCATTCGATCTCGGCATTTTTGACAAGATGCTGCTGCGATTTTCATCGGACAAAGGCAGCGCCCTCGCGCGCTTTGCGACATTCAACCTGTTGTCCCATTTCGACTGGCATGAGCTGATACTGGGGCCGAATCCTACCCGTGTGAATGCGTTGCAAGCACAGCTCGGCCTCAACTATGGAATCGAAAACTTCTGGATTTCCTGCATCGTTCAATTCGGCCTCATTCACACCATTCTGCTGACGATTGGCCTGATCGCCCTCTTTGTGGAAATTATCAGACGCGCGCACCCCGCAGTGTGGGCAATCGTCCTGCTGATACTGGTGATCGCGGCGAGCTCCGTCAGTTTCTCGTCCAAGAACATCCAGCTTGCCCAATTCATCATCCTCATCACGCTGCTGCTGCCGCGTGATCCATCCGGCGCCACACCGGCGTTGCGGACCGCTTCCGACAAGCCAATCCGGATTCAGCGATGAACTTTGAGATCGGACTCACATGACCGTTTATGTCGATCACACCCATCTCGGACGTCACGTCACCGGCCTCGAGCGTATCACGCTTGAGTTGTTCTCTCCGAAGGCGCTTGCGCCGCTCGAGGTCGCTCCTGTAATGGCACATGGCACCGGGCGGATGATCGCCACGCAGACATTCGGACTGCCGTTGCGGCTGACGGATCCGTCATCGATCCTGCTGTGTCCCGGCTTTCCGCCCAGCCCGCTGTTGCGGCCGTTCGCGGCACGCGTCATTCCCTACATTCACGACATTTTTCTGCTGTCCCGCCGCGCCGACCTCAACACGCGCGCACGGCTTTACATGGCGCCCTCCTTCAGGCTCGCGGTGCGGAGTTATCCTCGCTTTCTCGTCAATTCCGCCGACACGAAGCGCAAGCTCGCCGCGCACTGCCGGCCCGATGCCGAGATAACGCTCTATCGCCCGCCGGTCCGTAATGTGTTCGATTTGCATGCGGATGGCCGCACCGAAAAAGCCGGCGGATCGTCACCGTTTCGTCTCGTCGCGCTCGGCACTGTGGAGCCGCGCAAGAATTTCGTGGCTGCGGCCAAGATTCTCGCAGCATTACGTGGGCGAGGCTTTGGCGACGCCACGCTAGAAATTGTGGGACGGCGCGGCTGGGGAGACGATTGGGTTGTCCTGGCGCGCAGCCCCGGCGTGATCCTGCACGGATACCAGTCGGGTGATCGGGTCCGCCAGATTCTCCAGAGCGCGGACGCCTTCATCTGCACGTCTCACGAGGAAGGCCTTGGACTACCGTTGCTGGAAGCTCAGTATGCAGGTCTTCCCATCATAGCGCCCGATGCGGCTATTTTTCACGAGGTGCTTGATCGATCCGGCATCTTCATCGATCCCAGCGATCCCGCTGCCGCCGCCGGCACAATCACCGCGGCTTTGTCCGAACCGGAATGGCGGACGTCGTTTGCTGCACGCGGTGCAGAAAATCTGGCGCGCTGGAATGCGCTGGCGTCAGCCGATCGGGGCGCGGTGATCGACCTGATTGCAACGCTGTCCCAACGACGAATACGCACAGCCCGGACGCCCGCGTCTCACGATCCCAAAGGTCGAGGCATCACACCCTGATTTTATCTGGCGTACGTAATCCGAGGGCGATCATTGCAGAATCAAAAAAACGACAACATGCGGCATCTGGACGGGTTGCGGATCATCGCTGCCTGCGCCGTCGTCGTTCTTCACTATGCCGACTACGTGAAGGATCATCCCGCCGGGCGCTTCATGGTCGGTCACACCCTGCATTTCAATCTGTTTGTTGATCTGTTCTTCGTGGTGTCCGGGTTTGTCATCGCAAGCCAGTATCTCGGCAAGGTCGAGGACCTCTCCTCCGTAGGGCGCTTTATTTGGCGCCGGCTGGCCCGCATTTATCCGCTTCATCTGGCAACTCTGGCGTTTTATCTGGCCATTGCCGCCGCCGCATACTTCGGGCTTGCCAAAACCGACAACCCTGCGCGCTACCCGTTGTCCGATGTGCCCGCGCAGCTTCTGCTGCTTCACGCGTTCGACGGGCAGCGGCTGACTTTCAACTTTCCGAGTTGGTCGCTATCGGCTGAAATGTTCTGCTATCTCCTCTTTCCGATCACCGCACTGCTGGCCGCGCGGCGCAAGGCGCTGGTGATTCCACTTGTGGTGCTTCCCGCTCTCGCAAACAGTGTCTATGTGGCCGCAACCGGCAGCGAATCCTGGGCTGAATGGATCAACCAGGGCGGCATCTTCAGAGCGTTGCCGGGCTTCAATCTCGGCGTCGCGTGCTATGTGTTCCGGCATCACATCGCGCGCTGGCCCATCGTCCCCGGAACTCTGACGGCAGGCCTGGCGCTTTTCATTCTTCTGGGCTGGCTGCTGCCAGAGATGGCGGCGCTTGTCGCCGTGTATGCAATCGCGGTGCTCGCGATCCAGCACGATTTGTCCGAGACACCCACCATCCTGTCTCGCCTGCGGTTCGACCGCGCCTCCGCATATACCTACTCCTGCTACATGCTTCATATTCCCGTCGCCACCGTTGTTCTGACTGTGGGGGCGCGTTATCTGGCCGGCACTCCGGAAGGAAAGCTGACGCTGCTGCCCGTCGCTGTTGCGATGCTCGCAGCATTGAGCATTCTGTCTTATCGTTTCTTTGAAACTCCGCTACGCCGCGCGCTTAACAGCGCGTTCGATCGTCAGTTCACGCCCAGCACGGAGGCAACCGTCCCTGCCGGATCTTCGCAAGGGGGCGCACGATGACAATGACAGTAGCAGCGCGCATTCCGGACAACTGGATCTCGTCACGGGCCGAACCAGCCAGCCGTGATGCTACGATCGACACCATGCGTGGCATCGCGATCCTGATGGTGATCGGCATCCATTCGCTGCCGCAGCCGCTCGATACGTCATGGCCGACAATCATCGACGCGGCGCTGCGGCCATGCGTTCCGATCTTCCTGTTTGCATCTGGATATCTGACCGCGCGCTCGAATCGCGTTCCCCTCGGGAAGCGGGTCATGGCTACGCTTGTTCCTTATGCCATCGCCTTCACCGCCGCCTACGTCTACATGGCCTGGCACAACCCGGCGATGGATCATCGCTTCACCACAACGATGGCGCGATTCCTGCTCGCCTACGTGTTCGTCTATTACTATGTCTTCGTCTATCTCGGTTGCACTGTCGGGCTGTGGCTGGTCTTCCGATGCGCCAACATCAATGCCCGGGATGCTTCACAGCGGCTTGTCACTTTTCTCGGTCTCTCGATCATATTCGGACTGATTGCCGGAAGTTATCTCGATCCGCTGTTATCGCGCGCGGGTTTCTCCGAATCGCTCGTTCAGGAAGCGCGCCTGCGTGACATCCCATTCTGGTTTACCTTCGCGTCGCTGGGGGTTCTGTTCGGCAAGGCTGGCGGCGAGACTGCGCTGCGCAACATGCGCTCGGTGATCCTCGGCGCGACCCTGATCGCCTATCTCATCTATGCAGCAATCAGAATCACGAACCTCGGCGACGCCGCCGACTACGATTCCGTTGCCTTCTTCGGTTACGCCGCGCTGTTCAGCGTTCTGCTCCTGGCCTTTCAGCCGCGCCCTCCGTTTCTCGCGACGATCGGATCCGGAAGCTACTTCATCTACCTCTGGCACATTTTCATTGTCATGATGCTGCGCGACCACACTTCCCTGCGCGGGTACGGCGCATTTCCGGACTTCGTGGCGACATACATCATCACGACGCTCGTCAGCGTGACGGGCTTGCTGACGATCCGACGGATCATGCCGCCCAGAACCTTGCGCTGGCTGGGAGCCTGAACATGCTTTTGAAACACACGCTCCTCTATATGCCCGCGCAGATCATCGGGCCGCTGTTCCAGTTGATCGCGATGGTTGTCTGGACCCATGTCGTCAACGAACACACCCTTGGCGTCATCACGCTGGTCACAGCCACCCACGAACTTCTGCAGATCGGATTTCTCGCCTGGTGGTCCCAGTACGCCTTGCGCTTCTTCGGCCGCTTCCAGAGCGGCGAGGAAGCACAGCGCTTCTACAGGACGGAAAATGTAATTCTGCTGACCTCTGTCATCATTCAGAGCGTCGCAATCATCGGCATTCTTTTCCTGGTGATTTCACCCGACGCCAGCATCGGCTTGCTGGTTGCAGCGGTCGCCTACGTCGTGACCCGTTCGCTCAATCTCTACATCGGCGAACGCGCCCGCGTGCAACAACAGATCGGCGTCTACTCGATCCAGCAGATCGTTGGACCGGCCGCCGGGTTTCTGATCGGCCTGGTCATGATCAAATTGCTCGGTCAGGGCCCCGAATGGCCGCTCGCCGGCTATGCCATCGCGCAGCTTGCCGTGGCGCTGATCGTCCTTCCAAGGATCGGTTTTGGCCGGAGCTTTTGGCCGATCGACCGCAAGATCATCAATCATGCCCTGCACTACGGAATTCCCCTGATTGTCGGGGGCGGGCTGAGCTGGATCGGCCTCAACGCGTCGCGCTTTGTCGTCAACGACATGCTGGGCGTCGCCGCGGCGGGCCTGTTCGCTGTCGGTTACGGCCTGGGTCAACGGGCGGCGGCCGTGGCCGCGATGCTGGTGACGGCGGCCGCTTTCCCGATCGCGGTGAAGCGCATGGAGGACAGTGGCAGCAAGGCGGCGATGCAGCAGCTGTCCGACAACAGCGCGCTTCTCGTCGCCGTTCTCGCGCCAAGCATTCTGGGAATCTTTATGCTGCGCGCTGAAATCGTTCATCTGCTGATCGCAGCTCCGTTCCAGCAGGTGACACTCGCTGTTCTGCCGCTGGCCGTTCTGGCCGGCGCGATTCGAAACCTGCGCGCCCATTTTGGCGACCAGGTCTTTCTCCTGCATAGCCGCACACGCCTGATGATCGCCGTTGCAAGCATCGACGCATTGGTGACGGTGGCGCTGAGCTTCGCCTTTATCTGGTACTGGGGAATCGTCGGCGGCGCCGTTGCAACGGTCATTGCGGCGTCGGCAGCCGCGATTGCGAGCTTCGCCATCGGCTTCTCGCAATTCAGCCTGAGGCTGCCGCTCGGTCATCTCCTCCGCATCGCCATTGCAACGATTGCAATGGGATGCTTGCTGCGGCTTCTGCCCGAGGCCAGGAACATCGCCACCATGGCCGCGCATATTGCGACGGGTGCCACGTCATACATCGCCACTCTTGCACTGCTCTACGCACCGACTGCGTACAGGATGTTTCGCGCGAGGCCGCAACGATCCAGCCCCTGAAAGTTACAGACCTTATGCTTTCTTCGCATTCCGGAATGCGCGCGCCATTGCGAACCAGAGAGGCTTCCTTTGGTTGGCGTCATCAAACGGCAATGGCCTGGGGAGCCGCTCGGCCAGCGGATTCTTTTTCTTCGCTGCGTCCGTATAGAAGGAATAGTTGTCTGCAAGCTCCCACGCGACCACCATCTTCACCGCCGGGATACGCAACACCGTGTTGAGAAATTTTTCACCCGTGTCCGCGATCATCGCATCGCGGGTCGGAATGTCATCCGGGAACGTATCGTCGCGGACATCGAACTCGGTGATGTAGATATCCACCTTGCGCTCGGCGAGCGCATGCACGAAATCCGCGAAACGCGCCGCGTCATGCGGATAGCGCGGTTGAAGGTGCCCCTGCAGTCCGACCGCATGGAGCGGAACTCCTGCATCCTGCAGCTCGTCAACCAAACGCAGCAGGCCTGCGCGAATGGCCCGGCCGACGTCGTCGTCCCGCTCTGTGTGCGCCTCGTTGAGCACGAATTTAGTCTTCTTGTCTGCAAGCGCCGCCCGCTCGAACGCCCGCCGCACATAGCCGGCTCCGAACGCGTCATACCATGGGCCAAGCCGATATCCACCGGGCGCCTTGTGCCCCGGCCAGAACGGCTCATTGACGACATCCCACGACTGCAGTTTTCCGGCGTAACGAGCAGCGACCTCCTCGACATAACCGTCGAAGAATGTCCGCCGCTCCGCAGTGCTCATGCTCTTGATCCATGCGGGAACCCACTCGTTCCAGACAAGGCAGTGACCGCGCATTGGAATCCTGTTGCTTGCACAGAATTTCAGCAAACGATCCGCGCTTTCGAATCGCTTGAGTCCGGGCTGCGGCGCGATGGTGCCCATTTTCATGGCGACATCGGTCGTCACGATTCGCGCATGCGTCGTATAGAGCTCGCGATATGCAAAATCCTTGTCGATCACGGGCCCTGCTGCGGCTCCGAACACGAATCCATTTTCTGCCGCAATCGCGCCAAGACTTTCACTTGCCGCAGCAGCAGCTGGCGTGATGATGCGCGATGCAACTCCCGCGCCAGCGAGTATCGAAATCGCCTGTCGCCGCGAAATCTTCACATGCATGGCAGATCTCCATTGCGAGAATGATTTGGTTTCGTCGTCATCGCGTTTCGCAAACGCGACGCCATCGTTGCGACGCAATGGTGCGATTTCGTGACTGTGTTGGTGAAGAGAGAAAACTTTTACTCAAAGTTCCGATCGTCACCGCGAATAACGTCGGCGTTATGGGCAAGCGTTACTCGACCACATTGTCATTGGGGACTCGACATGATGGAATCGCAGGCGCACGAATCGCGCGACATGACTGTCGATGGCATCGCCATCAACATTCTCTCAATGCCGGAAGCCGTGTCGTCCATCGTGTCGGCGGCACAGACCGGCGACAGCTTCAGCGTTTGTACGCTCAATCTCGATCACGTTGCGCAGCTCCAACAGCGGCCTGACTTCCGGGCAGCCTATCGCCGCGCCCGCTTTGTCACCGCCGATGGTTTTCCGATTGTTGCGCTGGGACGTCTCGCCGGCGCGAAGATCGAACGAACGACCGGCGCCGATCTGGTCGAACCTCTTTGCGAGCAGGCCGGAAGCAAAAACATTCCCGTCTATCTGCTGGGCTCCAACCGACTGACACTTCATCGCACGGCCAGACGGCTGGCCAGCCGGTTCAAGGGACTTCAAATCGTCGGCTACGACGCGCCCGGCGGCAATTTCGATCCCTACTCGGATGAAGCCGACCGCGCGATTGATGGCATCCGCAAATCAGGCGCCAGGCTTTGCTTTGTCGCGCTCGGCGCACCGCGGCAGGAAATCTTCGCTGCGCGCTGTCTCGACAGACTTCCCGGCGTCGGATTGCTCTGCATAGGAGCCGCTCTGGACTTCATCGCCCATACGCAGAATCGCGCTCCGCTGATCACACAGAAGATTGGCCTCGAATGGGCATGGCGAATGCTGCGCGATCCGCGTCGGCTGGGCCCGCGCTATGCACGGTGTATGTCTATCGTTCCACGTTTGGTCGCAAGCAGCATCCCGCAGATCGTAAACGCCCGGACAAGGAAAGTGGCATGACATCCACGGTTACACTGGCTCAACGCGCCCGAAATGCTCACCTCACGCCCCCGCGGTATCAGATCTGCCTAATTCATCCGTTCGATCCGCGCGGCGAGAAGGTCGGCGGGCTGGAAACCTACATCCGCGACTTCATCACATTCCACCCGACAGATACCGATCTCCTTTTTATCGGCGTCGACTCCGTCGGCGACCTGAAGCTCGGTGAGATCCACAAACTCACCTTCAGGGGACGAACGTTCGATTTCCTGCCCATTCTGCGCTATTCGGATAGCCAGGCGCGCGAGGCGGCCCGTTCGATCGCCGCGTCACTCACCGGCCAGTTTTTCGTAGCCCTTCTGCGCAACTTCGGTCTGGTCTCGAAACATATCCGCTCACGGCGGTGCTCGATCGACCTGCGCCGGGTGGAATTCTCGTGGCTTCCGGCCGTCCTTCGCCTTCCCTTTATTCAGATGCTTCACGGCGAGGGCGTTCCGAAACTCCAGATGGACTCGCTATTGCGCAGATACTCGTTCGTCCACAACGCAGGCGAGCGCTTCGCCATGGCGACCAGCGCAAAGTTTCTTTGCGTGAACCCGTACATCACCGAACGTCTGCAGAAGGAATACCCGCGGCAGCGGGACAAGATCGACACGCTGTGGACATGGGTCAACACGGAGATTTTCCGTCCGCAGCCCCTGCCCCGCGATACTGCGCCATTCCGGATTGTCTTTGCGGGACGCCTCGACGAGTTCAAGGACCCGCCACTGATGTTCCAGACGATCGACCGCTTGCGTCAGGTGATGCCGGAGAAGGTCGAATTTCACTACATTGGAACCAGCGATCCACACCGGTTCTCCGAGTTCGCGGCGATCGAGGCGATCACTGTCCGCCACGGATTCAAGGATGCAGTCGGAATGGCCGCAACCCTTGCATCTGCGCATGCCGGAATCCTGACATCGGAATTCGAAGGAATGCCACGGTTCGTCCTCGAGACGTTGGCGGTCGGCCGCCCCGTCGTCTCCACGCACCTGCCGCAGCTTGAAGCCGTCATTCGAGACGGCGAGTCCGGCTATCTGGTTCCGCGAAGCGATTCGAGAGCCGACATGGTCGAACGGCTGGTGCATCGCTTCATCAATGTTCGCGATGCTATCGCCCAAGGAGATATGGATTCATCACGGATCGCGGCCAGCATCCGGACCTTTACACCGAGCACCCAGCTCGCGCGCGTCTTCCGCTATCACCAGGAAATCCAGAACACTCGCGGCCTGATGGCCAATCCGCTCGCCTACTGAGGACGCAGCCATGAACATTCTCATGCTGACAAGCGAATTTGCACCTGCGACCGGCGGCATCGGCACCTACGCGCGGGAAATCGCGACAGCAGCCACCGAGCTCGGCGCCCGTGTCACAGTCCTGGCCCCCGACTATTCCAAGAGTTCGCTGGAGGAGGACAAGTCTTTTCCCTTTGAACTACATCGCTTTCACGGCGGGCTGCATTCCATGCGGAACCTTCCCTCGAAGATTTTGCTCGCGCGCAACCACGTGCGGATCGAGGACTACGACGTGATCCATGCGGCCGATTGGCCGTTCTTCATCCCGCTGGCCCTGTCGCGTCACCGGACTCAGGCGCGCCTGCTGATGACGGTGCACGGCACAGAGATCAACGAGACCCAGACACCGCTGAAGAGGCTTGCGATCCAGGCGGCCGGCGTCTTTGGTCCACGCGTCGAAATCGCCGCCAACAGCCGGTTCACACGCGAGCTTTTCCGGGAACGTTTCTCCATCGAAAGCGAACGCGTTGTCGCCATTCCGCTCGGCGTATCGGATTTCTGGTTTGGTCCACGAAAGAGCCGCAAGGCGACACGCAAGGCCTACGGCGTCGATGCGGACAAGATCGTGATGGTCACCGTTGCCCGCCTCACCCGGCGCAAGGGACATCTCAAGACCCTCGCGGCATTAGCGAGCCTGCCGGATGAGTTGCGCAGACGACTCGCATGGCTCGTGATCGGCCCTAACGGCGAGCCCGATTTTGTCGAAGAGTTTCGCGATATGGTCGACACCACCGATTGCGAAGTTCACCTGCTCGGATCTCTGTCGAATGAACATATCCGCGATATTTACGGCGCCAGCGATTTCTTCTGCCTGACCGGCATCCCGGAATCCTCGGGACGCGTGGAGGGCTTCGGTCTGGTGTATCTCGAGGCCGGTGCTGGCGGCCTCCCCAGCGTCGCGACGGCGGTCGGTGGAGTGCCAGATGCCGTCCTGGCGAACGAGACCGGATTGCTCGTTGAGCCTGACGTCAAAGCCATCGCGCAAGCCATCACGGAAATCGCCGAAGACAGCAACACGCGATCGATTCTGGCGGCAGGCGCCGCCGCGCATGCGCGTTCCTTATCATGGGAGCGATGTGCTGCCGAAACCTACCATCTCCCGCGCGCAGGCGAGCGAAAGGACGTCAAGACAACGGACAATCGATCGGCGCGAGAGCAGGCCCATTCGGGCGATGCGATGCCGCGCACGGCCGTCGCGGGCCGCAGATGATGAAGGTCTTCGCTGCGGGCATCATTTTGATGTCGATTGCAGCGGGCCCCGCGCAGGCCGAAAGCTGCACCAAGAGCCGCGATCATCTGCTCGGGAGTCTTGGCGGCGATCTGGCGCAACCGCCGCAAGCCTATCAGGGACTGTTCAAGATTTGCCTTGCAACCATATCCATAACGAACGTCAAGGATGCTTTCGTCCTGAGGGATGGCGGGATCGCCGTCATACCAAAGCAGGATAGCGTGGCGGCAACCGCGGCGACACTTTCGAAATTCTGCGATGCATATCCGCGTAGCACCCTTCGATTCCTCAGCCGCAAGGATCTGCTGCAGGCGAACTCCGTCTCCCGCATTGTGAAAATGTCATCGACCGGCGCGACATCGTGCCGGAAGATCAAGGGCAATGCACCGTCCTGAATTTCCGGTCGTCCTGATCGCGCCGAACGCGATCGCCGCAAGAAGGCAAGGTAGCCGAGCCAGATTGAGCCCGGCTACCCCTGCTCTCATCAGCCGGGTTTCTTGAGCAGCGGACACCGCGATTTGGAAATCGGCTGGAATGCATCGTCGCCCTTCACGATACCGATCGTCTTGTAATAGTCGTACGGCGCTTTCGATTCGGCGGGAGCCTTCACCTGAAAGACATACATATCATGGACAAGACGCCCGTCTTCCCGAATACGGCCGTTGCGGATCACTGGGTCGTCGATCTTGGCAGACCTCAGTTGCTTCAGCACTGCTGCCGTATCGTCGCTGCCCGCGGCCTGAACAGCTTTCAGGTAATTGAGAACAGCGGAATAGGTGCCCGCGGGGAGTGAACCGGGCATCGCATTTGTCTTTACCTTGAACTTCTGTGCAAAGGCGCGAGCGCGTTCATCCTGGTCCCAGTAAAACCCTTCCGTCAAATAGAGACCCTGGGCCAGATCCAGCCCCATGCCATGAACCGTGCTGAGATAGACCACCAGCGGCGCGATGTACTGCTTCGGCGTGATGCCATAGTCCCGCGCGGCCTTGATGGCGTTGACGGTGTCATTGTTCGAGTTGGCCAATGCGATGACCTGCGCCTTCGAAGCCTGTGCGGTCAGCATGAAGCTGGACATGTCGCTGACGTTGAACGGATGCCGCACCGACCCCAGCATCTTGCCGCCGTTGCCGTTGATGAACTCAGACGCGTCCTTTTCAAGTGCGTGGCCGAACGAATAGTCCGTCGTGACGAAGTACCAGTCCTTGAGCCCCTTATCGATGAGGACCTTCGACGTTCCAGCAGCCAGCGCGTAGGTGTCATACATCCAGTGGATGCTGGTGGGCGTGCAGGCCTCGTTGGTAATAGCCGTTCCCGCGGGAGCGACGGCGATGGCAATCTTGTTCTTGTCCGCCGCGATCGGCAGCACCGCCAGAGCCGTGTTGGTCAGCCCCAGATCCACGAGAACATCGACCTTGTCGACATCGATCCACTGCCGCGCCACGCCCGCTGCGATGTCGGCCTTGTTGCCGGTATCGCCGAAGATGACTTCGACGCTTTTGCCAAGCAGCTTGCCGCCGAACTCCTCAACCGCAATCTGAGCCGATGCGACGCTTCCCTTGCCGATGTCCGCTGCCGGACCACTGAGATCCGTGAGCACCCCGATCTTTATCTTTCCCTCACCGGCGACAGCGCCCTGCAAGAACAGCGAGCTGCATATCGCGACAGCGGTTCCCATCAAACGTTTGTTCATTTTCGTCTCCCTTTTTGATCTTGATTTTCGATTTATGCGACGCGGCGCGGCGGCATCGGCCGCTGGTTCAGCGGTATCGTCGGGTCGAGCGCGCTTCTTTCGTGGCCCGGCGGAATCGCTCCGTTAGAAAAGCCAAGCGAGTAGTCTGCATAGAGCTTGGCGTAATCTTCCATCGGCAAACTTGTGGCTTCGACGGATGGATGGTCAGCCAACGCACGGCGCCAGCGCTCGACACGCTTCAAGCCATCCGGAGTTCTGAAACCCCAGAAATACTCATTCAGCTCGTAGCGTTGAAAGAACGGTGCATAGGTTAAGTCTGCCATTCCAAACTCCGCGAATGCGAAGTCTGCATCGGGACTGACGCGCGTGAGAAATCTCTCGAGCCATTCCCAGTCCTTCCTGGCGGCCGCTTCAATACGCTCGCGTCTGACCGGGTCCTGCTCCATCAGCACGCGGTAGAGATTGGTCGTGAACTGCGTGTTGCAGAAATCGATCAGAATGCGCGACTGCGCCTTCAAGTATGGATCGGAAGGAAAAACGGCCCGATCCGGAAAGACATCTTCCAGGTACTCACTGATCACGCTGGATTCGTTCAATGCCCGCCCGTCATGGACCAGCGCAGGCACCTTCCCTGCCGGGTTGATGTCCAGGAACCACGAAGGCCTCGGTTTGGAGAGATCGAGTTCGACCAGATCCGCCTGCAATCCCTTCAGGTGGAGCAGAATGCGGGTGCGCTGCGCATATGGACACGCCGCAACACTGTAGATCGTGAGTGCAGCCTTCGAATCGTTCAACGCGACACCGCCATGCTCGGAGGGGAAATGCCCCTGGCGCGCTGTTCGAGCCTTCGCGTCAGCATATCGACACGGTCGCCGCCCCAGAACAATTCACCGTCCAGCAACATGCTCGGTACGCCGAACACCCCAAGGCTCTCCGCTTCCGTCGTGATTGCATCGACTTCTTTTTGCGCCGGGCCGTTCGCATAGGCTTCAAAGGCATCGGCGGAGCCGCCGAGCTTCTCGATGACGACCTTCATCTGATCGAGAACATCGAGATCGAGCTGGTGCGTCCAGAACATCTCGAACACCGTGTCGTGGTAGGCGCGAAAGAATCCGTTCCGCTGCGCGAACAGCATGCCGGCGCTCGCATAGGTCGCGTCGTAAATCCGCTTCGGCCCCTTCAGAACCAGGCCTTGCTCGTTGGCAAAGCGCCGCGCATCCATATACGCATACCTGACCTTGCGCCAGTAATGCGGCGACCGGTCATCGACCGACCCCAGGTACTCAGCGATGCGCAACGTGTATGGCAGCCACTCGAGTTCGACGTCGTGCGATTTCTCAAGATCAAACAGAGGCTTGTTTGCAACATAGGCATATGGACTTTTGTAATCGGTATAGACACGCACACGCGTTTTCATCGTTTCATTCACCTTCAACTAGAGAGATTTGATTCTTGCTGGCGCCGTCGCTTCGCGATCCCACGTATCGGCCGTGGTGCCTTGTTCGCGCAGGACGTGCTTCTGGACCTTCTCGGTCGGCGTTTTCGGAAGTTCCTCCACGATCCGCACGTAACGAGGAATCATGTGATGCGGCAGCCGCGCGTGGAGAAACTCAACGATTGCCGGCGGCTCGATTAAACGGCCGGCAACCGGCGCGACGACCACCAGCACTTCATCTTCGGTGAATTCGCTCGGAACGGGGACGGCCGCGGCTTCACGGATATCGGGATGCGCCAGCAACTCGACTTCGATTTCATACGACGAGATGTTTTCTCCGCGACGGCGGATCGTGTCCTTGAGGCGATCGACAAAGAAGAAATCGCCATCGCCGTCGCAGATGAAGGCATCACCGGTGTGAAACCATCCGTTGCGCCAGGCATCGGCGGTAGCCTGTGGATTGCCGTTGTACCCGTGATTCATCGCCCACGGCTGCTCGGTCCTGACAACAAGCTGACCCACCGTGCCTCTCGGCACCTCGCAGTCGTTTTCATCCACGAGCCGGACTTCCACGCCAGGCCGTGGACGGCCGCAGGTGCTCGGCTTGACGGGATTTGCACCCGACAGAAGCGGCGTGCTGATCTCCGTCATGTTGAACAACGTGAAAACTTCAACGCCAAATCTCTTCTGGAAATCCGGTCCGCTTTGGCCAAGCGGAACGATAAAGACCATGCGCAAAGGATGGTCCTTGTCGTCGCGCTGAGGCGGTGACTTGAGAAGAAAAGTCGCCATCGCCCCCAGCAGGAAAACCACGTTCACCTTCATGTCGCGAACGGTTTGCCAGAACGTACCGGTCTTGAACGCCGGCACGACCGCGATCGAACTCCCGGTGCAAAGACA
This sequence comes from Afipia massiliensis, assembly GCF_001006325.2. NCBI lineage: Bacteria > Pseudomonadati > Pseudomonadota > Alphaproteobacteria > Hyphomicrobiales > Nitrobacteraceae > Afipia > Afipia massiliensis. The sequence goes on from NZ_LBIA02000001.1 coordinate 678,043, forward strand.
GGTGCTGGCGACGAAGGCACCGCCGATATGAAAGATCGGCATATGCAGCAGATGGCGATCACCAGCCCGCGTACAGGTCCATGTCTCGGGACTCATCGCCGAATAGCTGTGCATGTACGAGGACAGCACACCCTTTGACCGGCCGGTTGTTCCAGACGTGTAGATGATCGATTGAGTATGCCATGGCTCGATCGGATCGCCCGGCTCCGGCAGGGTATCCGGATTGCCATCGAGATGGCTTATCGGCAGCACCGTCCGGCCTGAGCAAGCGAAATCGTCCGGCACGCTGCCGGACGAGAAGATCGTGTTCAACGCGGGAGCATTCAGAGCTGCGACCTGACCGAGCAGATCCTCATGCACAACCGCAAATGTCGCAGCGGAATCGGCGAAGACATGTTCGAGAAGATTGCCCTTCAATGCAGGATTGATGGGAACAAACACCGCGCCGAGATAGCTCGCTGCAAACAGCGCCAGCACGCCAAGCGGTCCGTTCGGCATCATGATAATGACGCGGTCGCCCTGCTTCACGCCTGCGGCGTGGAATCCAGCCGCGCAGGTTCGTACCCGCCGCCGAAGCTCCCGAAAAGTCCATTCCGTTCCGTCTTGAAATACAGCATACACCGCGTCGCCGCACTCCGAAGCGTGACGGTCGAGAGCGTAGCGCAGAACGCAGGTTTCCCGCGGCAGAACGCCTGCCGGTCCAACACCTCTCGATGAGTTGTTGCTACCCTCCATGTCAGCCCCGCGGCCGTCGCGCAGACGTCTTGCCCTTGGACGAGGACCGGACGTTCGGATTGGCCGTCAGCATCGCCGCGACGTTGTCGCGCAGTGTCAGGCGGAATCTCGAAATGGCGTCTCCCAGATCGACCCGCAGCATCCGGTCGATGGTCGGAGCCGCGGCGCTAAAATGCGTGATGGCGCCGAGTGTGTAGTAGACGAATAATTCCGCATCGAACTGCCGGAGCGCACCGGACTTCTGGCCACTGCGGATCTGCCCAACATAGCTCGCGATCAGCGACAACAGATGCATCCGCCGCGCGCGTGAAACGCGGGTCCGGTTTTCCATCAGTTCGCGCAAAAGCAACTGCGCGAGATGCTGCTGATCGAAACTCCAGTCGAGAAAACGCTCAAACATCCGAACCACCGTCTCGATCGAGGCGGGCTCGGAAATCTCCATAATGTAACTATCGAGGCTTTTGGCGAGGCGCTCGAGCACCAGCCCGTAAAGTCGTTCTTTCGTTCCAAAATGATGAATGAGTGCCGCGCTGGTAATTCCCACCGCAGCGGATACCTCACGCAAACTCGTGCCTTCAAAGCCACGGACGGCAAACAGTTCTTCGGCAGCCGCGAGACATCGGAGGTCCGTGTCCTTCACGTGCTTAGGTCGTCCTAGCTTCGGAATGGCCGTCGGCATCGCAGCCTCATATAATTAAACGAGTGCTTAGTTAATATTCGCCCACGAATGCTCCGTCAACTGGGGAACCGGCGATCTTTGCTGAAACATGACTTTCACGCCGCCGCTGACAGCTCGAAGCGGGCCTGTTCAGCGCTGTCTGCGCTTCCACGGAGGCGGATTGGAGAAAGTGCTGTCGAGGAAATCAAGAAACGCGCGCACACGAGAACTGAGGTGCCGCCGGCTTTGATACACCGCATAGATTGGATCTTCGTCCGGACATTGATGGCGCGGAAAAAACTCGATCAGTTGACCGCTCCTCAGATCGTCGGCGATCTGCATCTCCGTGAGCCGAACAATACCAACCCCTGCCCGAGCCAATTCCCGCACCATCGATGCCTGGTTGGTCACAATGTTACCCTGCACCGGCAACTGTCTCGATGAGCGGACGCCGTCTTTGACGAACCAGGTGCTGGCGCTGATGCTGGGTAGAAAATTGATGCAGTTGCGGTGCACAAGATCATTCGGATGTGTAGGCTTGCCATGCTCGGCGATGTAAGCCGGCGATGCACAGATCACCCATCGCGTGCTCGAAAAGCGTCGTGCGACGTATGACGAATCCTTCAGATGTCCGACATGGATTGCAACGTCCATCCCGTCGTCGAGAAGATTACCGGGATCGATCCGGAGCTGGATTTCGACCTGAAGCGCCGGGTGGAGGCGACAAAATGCTGGCATCTGCGGCGCCAAAGCAGCGGTCGCGAAGATGGGAATACACCTCACACGCAAAGTATCTTGTATGGCTTTGTTGGCGAACGCCGCCGCATCCGCCGCTTCCACGGCCTCGATTGCGTCTATTGCAGCGCGGTAGAACGCTTCGCCTTCGGGCGTGAGCACATTCTCCCGGTGGGTGCGTCGAAAGAGAAGAACACCCAACCGATCCTCGATGCGCGCGATCAATTTGCTGACCGCCGACGGCGTCAGCGCCAGGTTGCGAGCCGCCGCCGTGAAACTCCCGTCTTCGACGGATCTCACGAATGCAGTCATTTCAGCGAAACGGTTCATTTTCAAACATGACCATAATTCACATCGGTTGTGAATTTTAGGAAATGGAATGCACCCACGCAAGACGCTAGCGTGGACGTACCGCGCGAGAACGGGTTGAATGGTCACGGGACCTGTTCTGGCAATAAAACAAGAAACGCATGGTCATGGGACGTCGCATCGGTTTTGCGCGCCCCTGAGGGAGGAGCAGATATTGCCGGTCGAATCGACGATTCCCACTACCATCCATCGGTCGGAAAGATCGTATGATGCCATCATCATCGGCGCGGGCTTCTCGGGGCTCTATCAACTGCACAAGTTGCGCGACGAACTCGGCCTGAACGTCCGCTTGCTGGAGCAAGGCGGCGGCATCGGCGGAACGTGGTATTGGAACCGTTATCCGGGCGCACGCTGTGACAGCGAGAGCTATTACTATTGCTACTCCTTTTCGAAAGAGATCGAACAGGAATGGGAATGGACTGAGCGCTATCCCGAGCACTGGGAAATCCGCAAGTACCTGAACTTCGTTGCCGACAAGCTCGACCTGAAACGCGATGTCCAACTCGATACCAAGGTGACGCATGCGCGTTTTGACGATGCGACGAGCCGCTGGATCGTGGAGACAGAAGGTGGCGAGACCTTTATGGCTCCCTTCCTCATTACAGCCGTCGGGTGCCTCTCGACTGCGAACGTGCCCAAACTTAAAGGCTTAGAGACGTTCGGAGGCCAGTGGTATCATACCGGCGCATGGCCGCACGAAGGTGTCGACTTCACTGGAAAGCGCGTCGGCCAGATCGGCACCGGATCGACTGGCATCCAGGCTGCACCTGTCATCGCTGCTGCAGCACAGCATCTGACGATTTTTCAGCGCACCGCGAACTATAGCGTTCCGGCCCGCAATGGCCCGCTCTCCGCTGAGGACCAGCGTTCGGTTAAAGCGAATTATCCCGAGATCTGGCAAAAGGCCCGCTCTGGAACAAATGGCCATCCGTTCGACATCTCGCAGCAGTCCGCCATGTCGGTTTCGGATGCCGAACGAAACGTAGCTTACGAGAAGGCCTGGCAAACAGGCGGGCTTCGTTTTCGTGCCGCATTCAGCGACGTCCTGACGAATGCGGCAGCAAACGAAACTGCTTCCGATTTCATCCGCGAGAAGATCCGCGAGGTCGTGACAGATCCCGACGTGGCGGAGCGCCTGACGCCGCGCGACCACGGATTCGCGACGAAGCGCCCGCCGATCGACACGGAGTATTTCGAGACGTTCAATAGAGACAACGTCTTGCTGGTCGATCTCAAGACGGAGCCTATCGTCGAAATCACAAAGAACGGCATCAAGACCAGCGCAGGCGAATACGAACTCGACATCATTGTGTTCGCGACAGGGTTCGATGCGCTGACAGGCCCTCTTCTCGCCCTCAACATCTCAGGCTCGAGCGATCAACCGCTCAGCAAAGCCTGGGCTTCCGGGCCGCGCACCTATCTCGGCCTCCAGACACCCGGCTTCCCCAACCTCTTCACAATCACCGGCCCGGGCAGTCCGTCTGTACTCTGCAACATGCCCGTCGCGATTGAGCAACACGTCGACTGGATCACTGACTGCATCCGGCATCTGCGCGAGAAGGATCTCGCCCGCATCGAGGCACTGCCGGACGCCGCGGAGAAATGGGTCGAGCATGTCAACGACGCCGCCAACGCGACGCTGCTTCCGATGGCGAGCAGCTCCTGGTATCTCGGCGCGAACGTGCCCGGGAAGCCGCGCGTGTTCATGCCTTACGCAGGCGGTTTCGCGCGCTACACGAACATCTGCAACGAGGTTGCAGGCGCTGGCTACAAGGGGTTCGACATCCGGTGAGGCTGGTCCAATGGAGTCTGGATTCCGTTAGCAGTGTTGCCGCGATGTCAGAATTGATAGAGCCTGCATAAGGGCTTGAGTGGGAGAAACGATGATCGCGCCACATCCTGACGTCCTTGCCATGATCGCCGCAGGTCGCGCGGCCGGCAGTCTGCCTTTCGAGGCAATGGCGCCCGAGCAGGCACGACAGGCTTATGCGGCTCGCCGGCCGCTGGTGCAGGAGCCGCCCGATCAGGTCGCCGAACTTAGAAACGTCACCATCAACGGCCCAGGCGGCCCGCTTCCCTTGCGACTCTATCGCGGCGCAGGCACGGATCCGGACGCAATTCTCCCTTGCCTGATCTATCTGCACGGCGGCGGCTGGGTTCTCGGCAATCTCGATTCCCATGATGGAATTTGTTGCCGGCTCGCCAACGAGGCTCAGTGCTGCGTCGTTGCGGTCGATTACCGCCTCGCTCCTGAACATCGCTTCCCCGCGGCCGTCGAGGACTGCGCGGCCGCACTCAACTATATCTCGCAACAGGCAAAGACGCTCCGCATCGATCCTTCGCGGATCGCCGTTGGCGGCGACAGCGCCGGCGGCAACCTCGCCGCCGTATTGTCTCTGATGGCGCGGGACGGACAACTGCCGCAAGTGCTCCACCAGGTCCTGCTCTATCCCGCAGTCGATCTCAGTGTCGAGGGAGAGAGCTACAAAGCGACCACGGCTGGGATGACGATTACGCCGGCAACAATGCGCTATTTCATCGACCACTATGCGCCGGACCCGGCAAGCCGCGAAGACTGGCGCTCATCGCCCCTCAAGTCTTCCTCGCTTGCCGGAGCGCCATCGGCGCTGGTCATGACGTGCGGACACGATCCGTTGCGCGAGGAAGGGCGAGCCTATGCTCGACGCCTCGAACAAGAAGGCGTGCCGGTGACAACGCTACATATGAGTGCGCATACTCATGGCATGCTGACCTTGAGCAAGGTGATTTCAGCAAGCGCGGGAGTTCTCGCATTCATCGGTGCTCATCTTCGCGACGTGTTCAACGTCGCCCATCAGAACGTACGAGGTGTTGACCAAGCGTGAAACGACAGACCAAGCTAACTTGGTCAATAAAACAAAAAGGGAGGGATACAATGAGTAAAACCACAGGCGGCATTGGACGACGTACTTTCATCGGAGGAACGATTGCGAGCGCCGGGGTGGCGATTACCGGCTTTCCTCATGTAGCCCGCGCACAAGCCAAAACGATCAAGGTCGGTATGCCGACCATCCTGTCCGGACGTGTGGCCCTTCTGGGTACATCGAGCCGAGCCGGCGTGCAGGTTGCCTTCAACCAGATCAACGAAGCAGGCGGCATCAATGGCCGAAAGCTGGAATTGGTCGACCGCGATTCAAAGGGACGCCCGGACGAAGCCGCGAAAGTCACGCGCGACCTCATCAACAATGACGGCTGCGAGATCATTATCGACGCCGAGGCATCCTCGGGATCGTTCGCCGTCCATGAAGTTATTCGCGACCTTGGTGTCCTGTGCCTTCACACCTGCTCTGAATCATCGACTCTCACGGCCGATCCCAAACAGTTCGTCAAGACCGCGTTCCGTTGCGCACGTCAGGGCATCCATGACGCAGTCGCAGGCGGTTCGTACGCAGCCAAGATTGCCAAGGAGAAAGGCCTGAAGCGCTGGGCTACCTGCTCGCCCGACTACGCTTACGGGCGGGATAATACAGGGGAGTTCATCGAATACGCCAAGATCTTCGAACCTTCAATCGAGGTGGTGGATCAACTTTGGCCGAAGTTGTTTGCACCAGACTATACCGAGAGCATCACCAAGCTGCTGCAGACCAAACCGCAAGCGGTCTATTCGGCGCTTTGGGGCGGCGATCTCGTGGCATTCATCGAGCAATCGAACCTTTACCGGCTGTTCCAGAACACAGCCTTCTTCTCCGGCGGTCTCGGCGACCCGCCGCTTTTGACCGCTATCAAACAGCTGCCGACAGGCCTTAACACTGTCTATCGTTACAGCAAGGAATATCCCCCGCATCCGGAGAACAAGGCATTCTACGAGGCCTATGTAAAAATCGCCAAACAGGAGCCCACCAACTGGAGCTGGCAGAATTTCGTCGGCGCCAACTTCATCATCGAGGCGTTGCGCCGGACCAACGGCAAGACCGATGGCGCTGCGCTCGCTGGTGAGGTCGAGGGCATGCAACTCAAGACGCCACTCGGCGTCGATGGCACGATCACGATGCGCGCCAAGGATCACACGATCATCAACTATCCGGTCGCCTGGGGCAAAACCATACCAAAGGATCCCTGGGTCATCGATTATGTCAACATGGAATGGTCGAAGATCCTCGAGCACGAGCAGCAGTGGAAAAAGGCGAAGGGATACGCCTGATCTCTCCAGTTCAGGGCAATCTGCCCTTGATGCATGTTATGGCCGGGCGCGAGCCCGGCCATGAGCGATTTGCGGAAGTGACCGCAAAAACAAGATCTGGAGGGATATCGTGAATCTCGAGGCTTTGGCTGGCTGCTTCTCGTCGAGCGCTTGCGTCGTTACACAGCTATCGACAGCGCTCATCGTAGGCATGCTGCTTTTCATGGTGGCGTCCGGCCTGTCGTTGATCTTCGGCGTGCTCGGCGTCATCAATTTCGCGCATGGCGCATTTTATATGGTCGGCGCCTATCTCGCGTACGCAACCTATCAGGTGACATCAAGTTTCACTCTGGCATTCCTGGCTGGCGCGATCGGAGTGGGCATCATCGGCGTCATCTTCGAACGTTTCGCGATGAGCAAGGTCTACGGCAGCGACATCCTCATGCAGTTGCTCGTCTGTTATGCGATTATTCTTATCTTTGATGATCTTGTGAAAATGCTGGCCGGCCCTGAATACAAGATGATGGGCATGCCGGAATCGTTTGCATTGCCTCCGATTGAATTCCTGGGTGGCTTCATACCCGCCTACTACGTGTTCATGATCGGGGCGAGCCTCTCCATCGGCGCCATCCTATGGCTGGCCATCAACAAGACGCGCGTCGGAAAAATTGTGCGAGCGCTCGCAGTCAATCCGCAAATGGTCGGAGCACTCGGCATCAATACGACGTTGCTCTACGCCGGGGTCTTCGCCGTCGGAAGTTCACTGGCGGGCGTCGCCGGCGCCCTTGCAGCGCCCACGCGTACACTGACACCCGGCATGGGCCTCTCAATCCTGATCGAAAGCTTCATCGTGACGATCATCGGCGGCATGGGATCGATAGCAGGCGCGCTGATTGCTGCGCTTCTGATCGGCTTCACGCGAGCCTTCGGGGCGATCGGGTTTCCCCTGTTCGTGGATGGTTTGATGTTCGGAATGATGGCGCTCGTGTTGATCTTCAAGCCAAGCGGCCTGCTCGGCCGGGAGGCGGCACGATGAGGCCGGGCCTTCTGCGCGACCTCGCGGCTGGACTGGCGCTTCTGCTGGTCTTACTTGTTTTGCCTTTCATCTTTACCAAGCCCGCCATAAGAGATTTTCTTATCTACGTGATGGCCTATGGCCTTCTGGCAACATCTCTCAACCTGCTGGTCGGCCTGACCGGGCTCGTGTCATTCGGACACGCGGCCTACTTTGCGTCTGGCGCCTACATGTTCGGCCTGCTGATGCAGACCGGAAAGGTGTCGATCCCGGTCGCGATCATGGCAACAGTTGCTGGCACAGCTCTCCTTGCTCTGGTTATTGGAGCGATCTGCGTCCGGTTGAAGGAAATCTATTTCTCCTTCATCACACTGGCGTTTCAGATGTTCATTCACTCGATCATTCTCACGTGGGTGAATTTGACCGGCGGAGATCAGGGCCTTCGCGGCGGGATACCGCGCCCGACCTTTCTGGGCATCGATCTGAACAATGGAATGACGCTCTATATTTTTTGCGTTGTTGTCTTCATCATCTGCATCGCGATCATGCGGCAGGTTTGGCAATCTCCGTTCGGCTACACGCTGCGATTGATCCGGGACAACCCGACCCGCGCCAACTTCATCGGCGTCGACATCATACGAATGAAGCTTGGAATCTTCGTCATCGCAGGCGCGATGGCGAGCGTCGCCGGCATTCTGCTCGCACTTTTCGTCTCCGGAGCTTATCCGGAATTCGGATTCTGGACGACGTCGGGCGAAGCCATCTTCATGATCATGCTCGGCGGAAGCCAGCTCTTTATCGGACCCATGATCGGCGCCGTTCTCCTTCGCCTGCTGGAGCATTTCGTCACGGTCTACACCGAGTATCATGGCCTCGTTCTCGGTGTGGTCATCCTCGCGATCGTGTTGGGCCTGCGACAGGGCATTGCGGACTACATCGCCGACTGGCTTGAGCGGCGACGTACCACCAGATCTGCAGCGACCCAGACCAGCGTGCTCCCAAGCAAGGAAAGCGCCTGATGCTGAGCGTAAAGAACCTCACAAAAAGCTTTGGCGGCGTGCAGGCAAGCCGCGATATCTCCATCGATTTTCCGGATGGTTCGCTGACTGCCATCATCGGTCCGAATGGGGCCGGCAAGACGACCTTCTTCAACCTGATATCAGGGGCTTTCCCGGCGGATTCGGGACAGGTGATCTTTGACGGTCAGGATATCGTCGGCAAATCCAGCCTTGAGATCGTGCGGCTCGGCATGGTCCGTGCCTTCCAGGTTGCTGCGCTGTTTCCCAGCCTCAGCGTTTCAGATGCGATCACGGCCGCCGTCACATCGCATCAAAGGCGCTCCGCAGCGTTGTTTCGCAGCTTCCCTCTGGAGGGAACAAAGACGCGGGTGGAGGAAATCCTGGAACTGCTGGGTTTGGCATCGAAGGCCGCGACGCTGTCGCGCAATCTCAGCCATGGTGACCAGAAACTTCTCGATATCGGCCTCGCCTTGGCAATGGATCCGAAAGTGCTTTTGCTCGACGAGCCGACCGCAGGCATGGGACCAGACGAGCGCTGGCGAATGATCGGCAAGGTACAGCACCTGTGGGAAGCCAAGAAGATGACCGTGCTTTTCATCGAGCATGACATGGATATCGTGTTCAAGATTGCCCAGACGATTCACGTCCTCAAGTACGGAGCGATCCTGGCGCAAGGCACTGCCGCCGAGATCCGCAGCAATCAGGATGTTATCGATGCCTATCTCGGAACAGATCATCATCTCGCTCAAGCCGCGGGAGAACAGTGATGGCTGAGCCACTCCTGAGGATCGAAGCCGCGGAAGTCTTCTACGGCGCCAGCCAGATCCTGTTCGGCATCGACCTCGAGGTGGAGAAGGGCCAGACCATGGCTCTTCTCGGCCGCAACGGGGCCGGCAAATCCACGACGTTCAAAGCGATCGCGGGCATCGCCCCGCCAAAACGCGGCCAGGTGATCCTGGCCGGCAAAGCCGTAACCGGGCAGCCGCCGTACCGTATCGCGAAGGCGGGTATCGGCTACGTGCCGGAAGACCGCCAGGTCTTTCCCGAGCACACCGTCGATGACAACCTGATTGTCGGCGCGAAGAAAGGCCCATGCGGCGAGGATTATTGGAACACCAAGCGCATCTATGACGTTTTTCCGCTTCTTGCGGGGATGAAGACGCGAATGGCCGGCCGATTGTCCGGCGGTGAGCAGCAGATGCTGACACTGGCCCGCACGTTGATGGGCAATCCCGACATCGTCCTGCTCGACGAGCCGAGCGAAGGTCTCGCACCGATCATCGTTCAAGCCATCGGCGAACTCATCCGAACGTTACGAAATATGGGCGTAACGATTATTCTGGCCGAGCAGAACATGCATTTCTGCCTTGGCATCGCCACCCATGCCGCCATCGTCGACAAGGGGCAGATCGTCTATCGCGCGACGATAGACGATCTGCGGCATAACGAAGCCATCAAGCAACGATATCTTGCGGTTTGATCATGGCTTGCAGCCATCGCAGGGCATTATCTGCGATGACAATCCTCAATCGCTCAATAAGAAACTCAGGGAGCATCCGTTATGAGTGCTGATTCCAAGCGCCGCGTCAGTGTGGTGACCGGCGGCGCCAGCGGCATCGGCGCCGCATGCGCGCGGCAGCTCGCATTGTCCGGTGATCTCGTGATTGTCGCGGATCGCGATCTGGAACGGGCGCGAACCATCGCGAATGAAGTTGATGGTCAGGCTTGCCATATCGATGTCAGCGACGAGACCGCGGTTGAGGCTTGCGCTGCGCAAATCGAGCACGATTGCGGTGCCGTCGATGTGCTCGTCAACAGTGCCGGAATCATTCAGGTGCCGCAGCGACCGCATGACATGAAAATGTCGGTATGGGATGACGTCGTGCGCGTCGACCAGCGTGGCACCTACGTTGCCTGCACGGCTTTTGCGCGTCGCATGATCGAACGGCGGCGGGGCAACATTGTCAACATTGCATCGGTGGCGGGTATGCGCTCGATGCCGCTGCATGCCTATGCCCCGGCCAAGGCTGCGGTGATTGCGATCACCGAATGCCTCGCCGCCGAGTGGGGGCCATCCGGAATTCGCGTCAATGCGGTGTCGCCAGGTTACACGCTGACCCCGGCGCTGAAGAACGCGATCGATCGCGGTGAGCGCGATGTGTCGTCGCTAACGGTCAACGCGGCGCTGCAGCGGCTGGTCGATCCTGACGAGATTGGGCGGGCGGTCGCGTTTCTCGCGTCCGACGCGGCGTCGGCTATCACCGGCATAAACCTCCCGGTTGATTGCGGCTGGCTAGCGGGAACGTCGTGGAGCACCTATGGCGGACTCAGGGAAGCAGTAGGCTGAGGGGACGCCTGAGATGCACTGGTCGAGGGAGGTGAAAGGCAGTCGGCGAAACCGATGACCAAGCCTTCGCCGCGCCACTCATGCCGCGCCCACGTTCCGGGAGAGTCAAAGCACTTTATGCTTCGTATTTTCCATCCCAGGCCATTTCAAGAATTTGCATGGCCTCTTCAGCTGTGGCGATGGTACGCGGATTGGCTTGAACAAACGGATTGGCGAGCGAACTCTGTGCAATCTTCGGAAGCAATGATCTTTCGACTTTGAGATCGTGGAGATTCCGCGGCAGATCAAGCCGTGCAACGAACTCGGCAACAACCGCGACAGCACTCTCACCAGCCCCGCCGAGCGCGCTGGAAATCTCGGTGTACCTGTTTCCCACAACGGCGAAGTTGTACGCCAGCACAGCCGGCAACAAGACACAGGAGGTGTAACCATGCGGCACGCCCGCCAGCGCTCCCAATTGATGACCGATGCCGTGGGACGCGCCGTAGCGCACCCGGCCAAGACCAGCTGCAGCGAGCCAGACACCCATCTGCCCCTCGGAGCGCGCGCGCCAGTCCTCCGGGTTCAGTTTTGAGTTTGGTAAGCCAAGCGCAAGTTGCCGCAGACCATGCAGCGCGGTCCCGTCGCTGAAGGGATTTGCGTCGGGCGAAAGAAACCCTTCTACCGCGTGATCAACGGCGCGCATGCCTGTCGATAGCCACAACCATGGCGGCGTGAGTGTTGCGAGATGCGGATCGTAAATCACAGTAGCAGCGCAGAAATACGGTGCGCGGAACATGTGCTTGATTCCGCTTTCCGGATCGACGCCGCCACCGATAACGCCAAACTCCGCCCCGGACAATGTGGTGGGAATTGCAATGGTCCGGTACGGCGGCAATTTGTCGGAGCTTCCAATTTGCGCCGCTGTATGGCGCAGGAGTTCGCCTTCACTGGAGAGACCATGTGTCAGGGCAAGGGTCGCGATCTTGACTGAATCGATGGCGCTTCCACCGCCAATGACGACAACAAGATCAGGCCTCGCCGATCCGATGATTTGCGCCAGTTTGGCCACCAATGGCAGCGGCACATGGGCTTCGATCAAATCGGAATGACCAACGCACACAGCACCCAACATCGAAATGATGTCCTGGACCTGGGCGGATTTTGTGAGACTGCGCGTTGAAACGACGAAGACTCGCGTGGCCCTTCTTCGCTCGACTTCGGCGATGACCGCTTCGGCAGCGGCGGCCTCGAATACAATGCGATCTTGATCGATATAGTCGAAGAATCGCATCGGCAGTGGCCTCTTTCCCAGGTCGTTTCATGCAGCGTCGATCTTGCCCGGCCAACCGACCGGTGCATCGATATCCAGACTTGCCAGCTCATAGCCACGACGAAAATCAACGACGTGCTTATCCATCCACTCGCGCGCAACAGCAGCATCGCGGCCTCGGAGCGCCTGCAATATCTTCTCGTGAGCAAAAACGAGACGTTCTCCCGCGTTCAACCGGGAAAATACGTTCAGAAATGCCGGGTAGAAGAGCTGGCTAATCGGCTGGCGACAAAGCTGAAGCGCCCGATTGCCAGATGCTGTCGCAATCAACTGGTGAAATTCGATATCGAGTTGCACCAGGCTCTTCTTGTCTTCGTAGGCCACGCGTGTCCTCTCAACGTTCTCCTGCAGAGCGTCGAGGGTATCTTCCGAGATGCGCGACGCTGCGCCTTCGACAAGCGCGGGCTCGATACAGCGCATACTTTCCCACAATTCGAAAAACGTAACTTCCTGCAGCACAATGGCCGCGGTTATCTTCGATGAAATATCGGCTTCGCGGGGCGCCGTAACGAATAAAAGCTTTCCGCCGTCGTGCCGCCGAACCAATCCGTTCTGCTCAAGGACACGAATGGCTTCCCGGATGGTTGACCGGTGAACGCCAAGATCCTGAGCGAGGGTGGTCTCTGCGGGCACGCGATCGCCGACAGCCCACTCCCCTGACATGATTTTTGTTTCGATGCGCCGCACCACGGATCGGTAGGCCGGCTCGTTTGAAACGGGAACAATTTCAACATCTAAAAGGGACATTTTGTCCGACAACTCCCGTATGAAGATACAGCTATATAGCAAAACTGCGCACTTTTCCAGACTTGTTGGTTTGACAAACGCTCCTTCACAGGCATTATTGTCCGACAATAAACTGGGAGGGAGTAAATGACAGTTTTTAGAAAGCTCGGCTTCGCCGCCGCATTGTGCCTCACCACACCGGCGTTTGCGCAAGTTTCCGACGGTGTCGTGAAAATCGGCGTCCTGAACGATCAATCCGGCCTCTATGCGGACATCAGCGGGCCGGGATCGACAATTGCAGCCAAGATGGCCGTCGAAGATTTCGGCGGGAAAGTGCTGGGCGTGCCGGTCGAGGTCATCGCTGGCGATCATCAAAACAAGCCCGACATTGGCAACGCCATTGCGCGACGCTGGATCGATAACGAGAAGGTCGATGTCATCGTCGACGTCCCTCACTCGGCGACCGCACTTGCGGTGTTGAGCGTTACAAAGGAAAAGAACAAGGTCCTGCTGCTGTCCGGTCCAGCCTACGTGGAACTTACCGGAACACAGTGCGCTCCCACGACAGTCCATTGGACCTACGACAGTTACGCAATGGCGAACGGTACGGCACGCGCCGTCGTCAAACAGGGTGGCGACAGCTGGTTCTTTCTGACCGGCGACAACGCGGGAAGCCATTCGCAGGAGCGCGACGCCATGGCGTTCGTTCAGAAAGCGGGAGGAACCGTCGTCAGCAACGTCCGACATCCGCTCAACACCTCGGACTTTTCCTCATTCCTGCTTCAAGCCCAGCAGTCCAAGGCCAAGGTGATCGGTCTTGCGAACGCCGGCGGCGATACGGTGAACGCGATCAAGCAAGCCAATGAATTCGGACTGACCGCGAGCGGCCAGAAGCTTGCAGGCCTCCTGATGTTTATCAGCGACGTCAAGGCGGTCGGGCTCGAGCAAGCCAAGGGCCTGATCATCACCGACGCTTTCTATTGGGATGCGGATGAGCGCACCCGCACGTGGTCCCGCCGGTTCATGAAGCTGCATGGCGGCCGTGCGCCGACTTCAGCACAGGCCGGTGTCTACAGCGCCGTTGGGCACTATCTCAAAGCGATCCAGGCCGCCGGCACCGATGAAGGCGTGGCCCTCACCAAAAAAATGAAAGAGCTGCCCGTCAATGATTTCTTCAGCGACAACTACAAGATCCGACAGGACGGACGGCTGGTGCGAGACATGTATCTCTTGCAGGTAAAAGCCCCGGCAGAGTCGAAAGAGCCTTGGGATGTGTTCAAGATTCTGGCCAGGATTCCCGGCGATGAAGCTTATCGGCCGATGGCCGATGGCAAATGCCCTCTTGTGAAGTAAATCATGCCGGCAGGGGCGCGAGACTCAATGTCTCGCGCCTTCTTCGCGTGGTAAAATTTTGGATCGTCGCGGACTTGAAACGATCCCGACCCTGCTCTTCTTGGAGACGACGATGAACGAACTGGATTACACCGGCAAGACCGCGCTCGTCGTCGGAGGATCAAGCGGAATCGGAAATGCCGTTGCGCAATCGTTCCGGGAGAAGGGCGCAAGTGTGCATGTCTGGGGCACCAGGCCGCATGCAGCTGACTACGATACCGAAGAAGGTTCTAATCTGGGCGGTCTGCACTATTCGCAGGTTGACGTCTCCGATTTCGGCACCATTGAACAGTTCAAACCGAATTTCGATCGGCTCGACATTCTGGTCCTTTCCCAGGGCACCGTTCTATATGGGCGCCGCGAGTTCGAGATGGGCGGATTTCAGAAAATCATCGACGTCAATCTCAACAGCCTGATGGCGTGCAGCCTGAAATTTCACGACATGCTCAAGGCCAGCAGCGGATCGCTGATCATCATCAGCTCAATGGCTGCCTTTCGCTCGACGAAAGGAAATCCCGCCTACAACGCCTCCAAAACCGGAGCATACGGCTTGACCCGCACCCTCGGCGAAGCATGGGCGGAAGACAACATCCGGGTGAATGGGATCGCCCCGGGCCTTGTCGATACCAAGTTGACCAAGGTAACGACCGCAAATCCGAAGCGGCGCGAAGGCGTCGAACAGAAAGTACCACTGAAACGCCTGGGCCGGCCTGAAGACGTTGCGGGCGCGGCGCTGTTCCTCGCCTCACCCCTTGCCTCCTATATCATTGGACAGACCATTATCGTCGACGGCGGTTTGACGCTCGCCTGATCGCCATCGCGATCGCCGACCTCAATCAGGATTTGCATCACGAGCCCGCGCTGTCCTCCGTGCGGGCCAGTTCGCGATCCCGCAAGTCGCGCCGCCGGATTTTTCCTGTAATCGTCACTGGAAGCTCGGAAAGATACTCGATCGCACGTGGATACTTGTAAGGAGCCGTCACGGACTTGACGTGGTCCTGAAGTTCGCGCGTCAGTTCTGGTGACGGCACCACGCCGTCACGCAGCACCACGAACGCCTTGACGATCTCGCCTCGTTCGACATCCGGGCTTCCCACCACGGCGCAAACCCGGACCGCCTGGTGCTCGAACAGCGCATTCTCGACCTCGAGTGGGCCGATACGGTAACCGGCCGAATTGATCATGTCGTCGGAACGGCCGCGATACCAAAGATACCCGTCGGCATCGCTTTCCGCACGATCACCGGTCAGATACCAACGGCATCCATCGCTGCCGTTGAGAATGCACGCTTCGGTTTTCTCCGGATCCTTCCAGTATTCCAGCATCAACTGCGGATTTGGAAGCAGGAGCGCCAAATCACCCTCATTGCCGGGCGGCAGACGCTGCCCCTGCGCATCAATGACATCGAGGTCAGATCCTGGTGAAGGCCGGCCCATGGACCCATAGCGCACAGGCTCGGTCGTGTAGTTCAACGCGACCATCAGTGCCTCGGTTTGTCCGTATGCTTCATCAATACGAACACCTGTCGCATCTTCCCATCGCGAGGCGATCACCGGGTTCATGGCCTCACCGGCGGTCACCACGCGGCGCAATGAGCCGATATCGCGGCCCCTGACCTCATCGACGACGCGCGACAATTCCGTTCCCGGCGCGCAATACACCGTGATGTTGTGCTTACGCAGAAGGCGAAGACGCTCCTTGGGTACGAACGGGCCGTCATAGAAAAAAGAACAGGCGCCGCAGCTCAATGGCCCGAACAGAATGCTGGTGCCGGCCTTCGCCCATCCGGTATCAGCCGTACACCAGATAGTCTCCTGAGGGCGCAGATCCAGCCAATAGATGGCCGAAACACGCCACGCGTAAATAGCCCTCGACGCGTGAACGACGGCCTTCGGATGGCCGGTCGATCCCGATGTGTAATACATGATCGCGGGGTCTTCCGCGCTGACGATCGGCGCGTCGATCGTCTCCGGCGCGTGCGCGCACTCTTCATGCCAGTTGAGCCAACCCGGCGCCCGACCTGTTGCGAGCCGCACCGAAATACTTGTTTCTACCCCATCAAACTTCCCTGCATGCTCGGGCCTGCAAATCGCAGCCTTAACTTCGGCGTTCTTGACGCGATATTCGATGTCGCGCGCCGTCAGCATCTCGATGCACGGGATCGGAACCGCGCCGATCTTCATCACCGCGATGATGGAGATGAACCATTCAGGCAACCGCGGCAGCATGACGATGACGCGATCGCCCTTGGTCACGCCGCGGGAGCGCAATACGTTGGCGAGCCTGTTCGACAGCAGCGAGAGGTCTGAATAGCTGTACGTTCGCTCTTCGCCCGCTTCGTTCTCCCAGATCAGCGCTGGGCCATTTCGCTCACGCGCCCAGCGGTCGATAACATCAACACCGAAGTTGAAGGTCTCGGGTATATCCCACCGGAAGGCGGCGCACATCGCGTCGTAGCTTTGCTCCGACTGATTTTCGGACGCCCATACATCACGCATCGTTTTCTCCCCGTCTCTCTATTTTTTGGCATCGGTCGCTGTGTCGCGACCTTTTTGCGCTCATCTATCTCCGACTATTTCGTATGGCCTCGCACAAGCCGGCGACCGATCGCCCATCGATGCACTTCCGACGGACCGTCATAGATCCGAAAGGCACGCACATCGCGATAAAATCGCTCGACGATCGTGTCCCGCGTTGTGCCGAGACCGCCGAGGATTTGAAGCGAGCGGTCTGCAACGCGGGCGATTGCCTCCGAGCAGATAACCTTGGCCATCGAGCTTTCTGCCGAGGCCTTCTCGCCCTTATCGAGCAACCAGGCGGTATGCCAGATCGTCAACTGCGAGGTATGGATGTCCATGGCATTGTCGGCGAGCATGAAGGATACACCTTCGTGTTCACCGAGGACCTTTCCGAATGCCGTCCGACGACGCGCAAACTCGGTAGCGATTTCCTGCGCTCTGATCGCAGAGCCTAGCCAGCGCATGCAGTGCGTCAGCCGTGCGGGCGCAAGACGAATCTGCGCGTACTTGTATCCCTCGCCGATTTCTCCAAGGATAGCGTCTGACGGAACACGCAGTTGGTCAAACCGGACCACAGCGTGCCCGCCCGTGAAACTTGAATCGATAGTATCGAGCGTCCGCTCGATCTTGATTGCATCATCGGACATGTCGGCGAGGAACATGGTTGCCCGGCCATCGGCTTCCCCGCCGACCACCTTGGCCATGATAATGGCAAACGCTGCGCCCTCGGCTCCCGTGATCAGCCATTTCTCCCCATCGATCACCCATGTATTGCCGTCGAGACGCGCGGTCGTAAGGAGCTGACTTGGATCAGAGCCCGCCCCCGGTGAAGGTTCCGTCATGCAGAAGCATGAGCGACCAGCCCCGGTGGCGAGCGGCTTCAGGTAGCGTTCGCGCTGATCAGGACGCGCGACGACATCAAGCAAGTGCATATTGCCTTCGTCAGGGGCCGCACAATGCAGAGCGACCGGTCCCAGCATGGAGTATCCCGCAGCTGTAAAAACCGCGGCCTGGCCGAGATGCGAAAGGCCTTGGCCGCCATACTCCTTTGAAACATGCGGCGCGAATACGCCCGCCTTGCGTGCAAGATCATTCAGCTCGCGGCGCAGGTCGTCCGTCGGACCGTGCGACGTCCAGCGCTCATCCGTCTCGTAAGGAACGACAATATCGCGGACGAATTCCTTCACGCGGGACGCGAGTTCCAACACCTGCGCCGGAACGGAGAAATTCATATCAAGGTCTCGCGGATTCATCAGGTTCCTTTCGTCAATCCAGAAGCGATGTCTTTGGCGAGGAGCAACAGCGCTTCACCAACATGAGCGAAGTCCGCATACCGCGCGTCATTGACTGCGCCATTCAAAAATTGCCTATGCAATTGCAGAAAGACGACGCCCAGCTTGAAAAGAGCAAGAACGCGCATCGCGGGAAGGCCGTCGAGATCGATACCCGTCAGCGCCGCATAGCGCTTCGCCACGTCATCACGACGCCAGAACCCCGGCAGCGACGTCGGCATTTGCTTGAGTTGCAACAGGGCGGCTGGATCGTCCGGCTCAACCCAGTAGCTCAGAAGCGTTGCGAGATCGAACAGCGGGTCTCCCCGCGTACCCATGTCCCAGTCGACCAGCGCGACCGGTGCAAGCGTCGCCGGATCGAGGATCAAGTTATCGAGCTTGAAGTCACAGTGAAGGATCGTCGGTGGCCGCTCGCGAAAGCGTTGCCGAGCGAGCCAGCCCGAGATGTCATCGACAAGCTTGCGCGCGCCGGCATCACCGGCGACGAGCGCTCCCCTTTTCGACCATCCGGCAATCGCGCGAGCTACGAATCCTTGAGGGCGACCCAAATCTTCCAGACCAACGGCTCGCGCATCGACGGCGTGCAATGCGGCCAGAGTCGACACCAGGGTTTCGCTTAAAATCGCAGGAGCGTTCGCGCAGGACTGGAGCAGAGACATATCGGCTCCCCGCACAACAAGGCCAGGCCGATATTCGATCAACTGGAACGGTACACCGATGACGTCTTTGTCACCGCAGTAGTGCAGACTTTTCGGAGCGAACGACAGCGCCTGAGACAGGCACGATAGAATGCGATGCTCGCGGGCCATGTCATGGGCACCCGGAGGAAGTTCGCCATCGGGCGGACGACGAAAAACCGTCGGCTGACCGTTGATCGTGAGCAGATAGTTGCGGTTTGCGAGACCACCGGCGAATTGGTGAGCCGGTTCTGTCGGATCGAAGCTCATCCCCTGCGTGGAGAGATAGCGCGCCAGCGCCCCCCAATCGCTTGGAGCAGCGTCCGACGTTGCCAGGAGTTCCCGATCTGCGGTCGATTTCAGGACGCTCATCTGCAAATCGTCCGCGCGTTCGCTGCGCATGCGAAGGTCATTCTCGATATTATTGTCGTACAATAATATCTAAATCCGCCACTAGCCTCCCTGTCAAGGCGCAAAAGTCGCAGGAACTACAGGAATACCATATTTATTGTCCGACAATTTTCGGTTGGAATTACCCACAGCGTTCCCGCGACACCCCTGAACTGACAGTCGCGGCACTTAGGCCGATAGGATATCAACCGCGAGCTGAAACCCTCTGGACCGGCCGTGCAGCGAGCCCGTTTAGCGCGCGGGCTCGAGAATCGAGACGTAGTTCGCGACCGCCGCGCCGCCCATATTAAAGATGCCCGCGAGCTGAGGGTTCTTCAGCTGCATTCCCTCGGGTGCCTGGCCGGTGAGCTGCATCGCGCTCATCACATGCATGGACACCCCGGTTGCACCGATCGGATGACCCTTTGCCTTTAGTCCGCCGGACGGATTGATTGGCAGCTTGCCGCCAATTTGCGTCCAGCCTTCCTTGATCGCGCGCGCACCCTGCCCCTTCGGCGTCAACCCCATTGCTTCGTACTCGATCAATTCGGCGATTGTGAAACAGTCGTGGGTTTCCACGAAGGATAGATCCGAAAGTCCGACACCAGCGGCCTGCAATGCACGCGCCCAGACCACAGAGCAGCCTTCGAAATCGACGATGTTACGCTTCGACATCGGCAGAAAATCCTGTGCATGCGCCGTTGCCTTGAAGGACACCGCCTTGCGCATTGTCTTCGCAGTCTCTGCATCCGTCATCACCAACGCGGCCGCGCCATCGGACACCAGCGAACAGTCCGTGCGCTTCAGCGGCCCTGCCACGAATGGATTCTTCTCGCCTTCAGAGCGGCAGTATTCGAAACCGAGATCCTTGCGCATCTGGGCATATGGATTGGCTACGCCGTTCTTGTGGTTTTTCGCGGCGATCATCGCCAACGCATCGGACTGATCCCCATAACGCTGGAAGTACTGCTCGGCGATTTTACCAAATACGCCTGCGAATCCTCCAGCGATCTCACCGTCTTCGGGCAGATACGACGCTCTCAGCAGATTACGACCGACCTCGGGACCCGGCGTTCGGCTCATCTGCTCAACGCCAACCACCAGAACAACACGGGCAGCGCCCGCCTGAATTGTCTTGATGGCCTGATGAACCGCCGCCGATCCGGTCGCGCAAGCATTTTCGACACGTGTTGCGGGCTTGAATCGTAACGCGGGGTCCGCCTGCAGCACCAGTGCAGCGGTAAAATCCTGCGGCGAGAATCCCGCGTTGAAATGCCCGAGTATGATTTCATCGACGTCACCAGGCGCGATGCCCGCATCGACCAACGCATCGGTCGAAACGCGAACAATCAGGCTTTCGACAGTTTCCGCGTCCATTTTCCCAAATGGCGTATGCGCCCAACCGACGATCGATGCAGTCATGATGATTTCCCTATTCCGAGCAATTTGCACGAATCAACACGTCGAGATGCACACCCGCACCGATCAGACGCTGAGCGCAGTCTACAAGGAAGCCATCGCGCGTCAAAGAAGCCGCACGACCCGTTCCCACCGGCGCTGCGCTCTCGGCGCTCGACGGGCTGCGATCAGGTTGGTAAGCCCCTCTGCGCAGGGAGACTTTGAGTCGAGACATGACCGTTGCAATCGAGATGGGACACACAACGGCAGGCGCCCCGGCGACTCTCGACCTTGAGGAACTGCTGGCGACTCGCCTGCTGGTGCAGGGAAATTCGGGCTCCGGAAAATCCCATTTGCTGCGCCGGCTGCTGGAACAAACTGCCCCTTGGGTGCAGCAGACCATCATCGACCCCGAAGGCGACTTCGTGACGCTGACCGACCGTTTCGGCCACCTCGTGATCGATGCCGAGGACCATACCGAGCGGGGCCTGCAGGCCGCCGGCGAACGAGCGCGCATCCATCGCGTTTCCACGGTACTCAATCTCGAGGGGCTCGACGCAGAGAATCAGATGCGGCGCGCCGCCGCCTTTCTCGGCGGGCTTTTCGAGGTCGCGCGCGACCACTGGTACCCGATGCTGGTGGTGGTGGATGAGGCGCAGCTCTTCGCGCCCGCAGTCGCAGGAGAGGTTTCGGACGAGGCGCGCAAACTCTCTCTCAGTGCCATGACGAACCTGATGTGCCGTGGCCGCAAACGCGGACTTGCAGGAATAATCGCAACCCAGCGACTGGCGAAGCTCGCCAAGAACGTCGCTGCCGAGGCGTCCAATTTCCTCATGGGCCGAACCTTCCTGGATATCGACATGGCGCGCGCCGCCGATCTTCTGGGCATGGAGCGGCGACAGGCGGACGCCTTCCGGGATCTGGAGCGCGGGCAATTCATGGCGCTGGGCCCGGCCCTCTCCCGTCGCCCCCTGGGACTGCGCATCGGTCCAACGGATACCCAGCCGCGCAATGCGACTCCGCGACTTATGCCGCTCCCGGAAGCAACACTGGAGGACGCGCGCGCCATTATTCTGGCAGCCCCGCCGCCAGAGAATAACCGGCCCCAGCGCCGATCGTCGCCTGACCTCCTCGACCAGCTCATGGCAGCGAAGTCCGCGGCGCTGGAGATCCGTCCCGAACTAGTGGTCGAGCAGCCACTCAGCGCTGAAGAACTGGCGGAGCGGCATGAGCGAGTGGACAGCATTCTGCGCGCCGTCATGGCGGAGCCGGACGCGGGATTCCGCGTCATCGGCGTCCTCTATCAGGAATTCGTGGTTCGCTGTCGAATAGCAGGCCTCGGTTCGGCCGTACCGGACCTCACTGACTTCCGTCGCATGCTGACGCGCGCCCGCGCCGGGCTCGGCTCCGATATGGCGATGGATGACGCATGGCAGGATGTCTCCGTCCGCGCCTCCATTCTGCCCGAGGATATGCAGGGTGTCTTCATGATGATCGCGCGCGCCGCGAAGGAGGGTTGGCCCTGCCCGAACGATGCGGCGATTGCCCGCGCCTATGGCTCGCACTCGTTGCGCCGTGCACGGCGTCTGCTGACCTACATCGAGGAGCAGGGCCTCATCGTTTGCCAGCTTGACGGCGCTGGTCGGCGGATCGTGACGCTTGTCGAACTGGCTTGGGCAACGGCGCCGGGCGACCCCAATGCCGAGGAACTAGCGGCGGAGTAAGGCTGCAGCAACTCGTCTCTATGATGCGACGGTCGGGCGGCGCACAGACACGCCGGCGCGGTTACCGATCTATCGAATTGCGCAGAAGCCTACCTGAAGGCCTTGCTGATGTCGGACGCCATCAGCACCAGGAAGATTTACCGGCCTTTAAAGCGGGGCTTGCGCCGCTCAAAGAATGCATCGACACCCTCTTTATGGTCTGCAGTCATGTTCGTGAGCGCGAACTGATCTGCATCCATGTGACTGGCAAGATCATCCAAGGCATGAGCGAGACGGTTCACAGTCAGCTTGGTCATCATGACCGAAAGCGGCGGTTGCTCAGCAATTTTTGTTGCAAGTTCCATTGCGGCCGCAAAGGCGTCAGCCTCAACCACCTTTTCTACTAACCCCCATTCAAACGCTTGATCGGCAGAAATGCGATCGTTAGCGAGAATGATGGCCTGCTTGGTTCGAGCCGGTCCAATCAGATGCAGCATTCGCGGGATGCTTTGCCAGCTCATGCTCATGCCGAGCGCGACTTCGGGAACACGCATGTGAGCGCCGCGAGCCATCACGCGGAAATCGAGTGCCACCGCAAGAGCGACGCCGCCGCCGATACAAAAACCTTCTATCGCACAAATCGTGATTTGCTCCATTTCCTGCCACGCGCGCGCAAGACGCGGACCCGACTTGAGTTGTCTCCGCCATGCACCGATGTCAGTGGAGGGATCTCGTTCTCTGCCCTCTTTCAAGTCGAACCCAGCAGAAAATGCCGTGTCCGTGCCAGTCAGGACAACAACCGACGTTTCGTGATCGTCCTCGAAACTGCGAGCCGCCTCGGTAAGTTGCCGCATGGCGTCCCGCGAAAGCGCGTTGACTCCATCTTGACGGTCGAAACGGACGACTGCAACGCGTCCTTCGGGGCCAAGCCCCTTCTCAATCGATACAAAATTGTTCACTGAAGCTCCATTCCTTGACCGACCCCACTGAGTGGTCCGAATGGCATGTTAGTTTAGGGATTGTATTCTGACTATCTCCTTTGGTGCTGGCCAGACGAGCCCTCGGGTGCTGTCAGTAGTCGACATCCCGGAGGTGTGTGGACGCATCGTGTTGCAGTGGCGGCGCCAGTTTTCGATCACAATCTGTGCCATCTTCAACGTGTAGAAGATCTCGCCATTCAGCGACCGCTATTCGAGCGACCGGCTGTGAAAAACCTTGTTGACGATCTGCCAGCGTCCGCCCGCCTTCAACAGGCTGAGATGATCGGTGAAAAACCGTCCGGGCACCGCGCAGGTCAGCGTGACATTCGCGCAGTTCGGGGCGCTCTCCTCTACGCGGACAATACGCTCCAGCTCGCGGCCGAAATTCTGGCTCTTGGGTGAAGCGCGCCCCTCCACCAACTTGCACCAGTCTTCCAGCGGAAGGTCCGATACCTTGCCATCCGCAAGTGAATGCAAATGGCTTACTTCATGGAAAGTCTGCCGGAGCTTTTTAGTGTCACCTTCGTACAGGCCGTCAAGATAGGTCTGGACGGTCAAGAGAACGTCTTGAATGCTGGATATGCTCATAATGTTTTCCTGCGGTAGCTGGCTTGTCTGGATTGAGGCGGGAGGCTGCCCTGGCAAGAGCATGGCTGATCAAGCCTCCCGTTGCAATTTTTGCTCCGCTTACTTCTTCAACAAGGCGCAGGTGCTGCTGGAAAGGGGCATGAAGGCCTGATCGGCCGGAGTCGTACCGACGAGCTTGTACAGATCCCATGGTCCCTTCGATTCCGATGGCTTTTTGACCTCCAAGAGATAAGCCGGATGAATCTTGCGGCCATTAAGCTCGATCGCCCCTTCACCAAACAGGGGATCGATTGCATTGGTCGTGTCACCACCCGCGTTCGCAAGTCCAATGATCTTTGCTTTTGATGCTTGAGCCTGGAGCAGGAAGGACGAAGAATCGGATGTATTGAGCGGATGCTTGACGCGTCCCGCAACCTTGCCGCCCGATTGCTTGATGACGGACGAAGCATCGCGCTCCAGAGCAGCACCGAAAGCATGCAGGCGCAACCTGCGAGCACACACTCCCAAGTTTCTCCCAAACAGAACTTGGTGTTCAAGCCTCGCCTATTTCACGCCCCGGATCGATTCCTACTCCGTAGTAATCGGCTTGGCCCGCCGATCTGAATTTCTGAGTAAGCTCGCCTGCCCGCTGGAAGGCCTTTGTCGTATCGCTCGCCGTGAGCGCCACGGTTGTGGTGATGTCCGTAAGGCTTCCGCCAGCCGCGGCGGCAAGCACCGCTGAAATCATTGTGGGCTCATCCGGTGCTTCCGCTATGATCAGCCAATCGTAGGGTCCCAAAGTCAGATACCAACTGATCAGTCGAGCACCGGCGGCAGTGAATAACTCCGCGACGGCCTCGGAACGGTCTTCCGGCCTCGCGGACATCCCCTTGATGGCCGCGGCAGTGTAACGACCTTGAGAAATGTAAATCGTCATACTGGTCTCCTCTGCATTCGCTAGTTCTATCTAGCTGAGGGCAGCATCTTACTCCCAACCGATGTTCCCCGGATATCGGCCGGCTCCAGGATCACCGGCGGAGCGTGCGTCCGATGCGCGCGGATTGAACCGGAAGCGGAATCACTCGTGGCGTCAAGCGCATTAAAAGAGAGCCGCCTCGATGCATCACGGCTTTACATACGACCATCCACGCTCCTGCAACTCCATGACGCGCACAACGCCGGATTTCACAACTTTCGCCTCTGAAACCAGAGCAATCTCCTTATTCTCGGCCTTGCTCATATTCTCCTGGGTATTGCCGCAGGCCTTGAAGAGATAGCTGGCGTGCTCGCCGCGATCGCCGTGATCCGCTTGCGCGACGTTCGTTGCATTGTTGAGCGCCAGATTCATCATCGCAGGTTCACAACCGGACGACGTGCAATCACGTCGCTGGCTGCCGCCGGCCGTCGTGGCACATGTAACGACGCCTGTTCTGACGGTGTTATCCGGCCGTTGTTCTCCAAGAAAAGGTTCGCCAATGCACAAACTCTATTCGACTTGCAGCCGACCCAAGATAATCCTTTTGGCTACGGGTCAGAGCGCCCAATGCCCCAGAGTTCCCGCGATCGGTTTTCAGTTCGATTAGATTTTCTGTTGCCATACCGTCCCGGGAAACGAGCACCGCTCAGCAACCCGCAGGCATGATTGAGGCAAGCATCCAGCGATCCGCCTGCATTGCCATCGTGAATGGACGGTATAGGTTGAACTCACTGACGGGATCTGACGCCGGGAATGTATCCGTTCGCCCGGCATCGAGCTTGGCGCGGCTCATGCGGCCGCACAGTCCTTACGGAGGTCTGCGTGCGAACATTACTTGCGGGAGCGATGACGTTCGCACTATCCAGCACGCCTCTCCATGCCCTGCCTCCCGACAACGCCGATCCGTCATTGGCCCCTTGGTTCAAGAGCTTGAAACAGCCGGGAACGGGCGCGGAATGTTGCTCAATCGCTGATTGCCGCACCGCTGAGGTGCGCCGGGATAGCCAGGGTTATGAGGTCAAGATTGACCAGAAGTGGCATGTCTCAACGATCTTCTGGCTACGAGTCCCGGCAGAGAGGATACTCGATGAGCACCGCAACCCGACCGGGGGCGCGGTTTTGTGCTACACGCCCGAGGCGGGGATCCTCTGCTTCGTCCCGCCTCCCGAAAGCTAAGATTCGAACGGCCGAAAGCGCTAGCTGACAAAGATCACCCGGGTTTCCAGGGAAACCCGGCGATACAGATCTTCGACGTCTTCGTTCACCAATCGGATGCATCCGGAAGCCACGAGGTGACCGATGGTTTTCGGCGAGTTCGTCCCGTGAATAAGCAGATCGGGCTTGTCCATCACCAGCGCACGAGCACCAAAGGGATTTCCAGGACCGCCGGCCAGTGGACGAAATGCCGCCGTCTCTTTTGCGGTCGCGGCGCTCGCGGGCTTCCATTCAGGCCACTCGAGTTTGTTAGTGACACGATAGAGCGTTCCCGATTTCAGGCATTCCCGGGCAATTCCGATCCCGTAACGGCGCGCGGAATTGTTGGAATCGATCAGATAAAGGAAGCGGTTTTCCCTATCGACCACGATAGATCCTGGAATGACGGTGGTTCGATAAAACACGACCTGACGCTGGAGCGCGAATGGCAGGCCCTCAGCCGATGAGCCGCCATCAACGCCGGGCTTCAAGTCCGGCATTATGATCTCTTCGCGGCCGCGCGAGGCCGTCGCGCTGCCGCGCTTGCCGGCCAGGAACTGATAAAGAACGACCGACAGACCGATCACAGCGACGATCGCGCACGCGATCACCGCAACGCGCTTCCAATCAATGCCGGGTGACAGCAACTCTGCGGCTGCCGTCGACTCGTCCTGGTTCAACTCTTCGGAAGCGAGATCGCTCTCTATTCGCTGGACGGCAGCTTCGAGTGCAGAGACATGCAGCGCGGCGGCCTCACGCGTCAGGTTGGACCTGGCAATCAGGCCGCGCGCATCCCTGTAAATCTTGTCGCGTTCGGCTGCGCCCTTGCCGGCAACGGCCGTCGTCAACAGCGTGAAATAATCCACATTCATGACTTGCCCCAAGAACTGCCCCAAGAACTGCTCCAAGAACTGCCCGATAAGAAATTACCTGATGGGAGGCGCGTACTGGATTCCGCCGCGCGTCCAAAGCGCATTCAATCCGCGGGGAATGCTTAAGCTCGACTGTGCCCCAACATTTCTCTCGTAGATCTCGCCATAGTTGCCGACAGCGCGGACAGCCCGCACGGCCCAGTCCTTGGTGAGACCCAGTTGCGCGCCGAATTCGCCCTCGATGCCGACAAGCCGGCGGACATCCGGATCGGACGATTTCAGCGCCTCATCGACCGATTTGGATTTGACCCCCAACTCCTCGGCATTGATCAGTGAAAAAAGCGTCCACTTGATCAGGTTGAACCAGCGTTCATCGCCCTGACGCACCGCCGGTCCAAGCGGTTCCTTCGAAATCACTTCTGGCAGGATAATGTGACTGTCGGGCGCGGACAGCTTGAGACGCTGCGCATAGAGTTGCGATACGTCGCTTGTCAGGACATCGCACTTGCGATCGTCATAGGCTTTCAACGCCTCGTCCGACGTCGGAAACGCCAGTATCTTGAGCTCCATCGTATTGGCGCGGAAGTAGTCCGCCAGATTGAGCTCTGTCGTCGTACCGCTCAGGGTGCAAACAGTCTTTCCGCCGAGATCCAGTGCGGTGTCGATCTTGGCATCCCTGCGCAGCAGAAATCCCTGGCCGTCATAATACGCAACAGCGGCAAACATCACGCCCAGCGAACCTTCACGCGACATCGTCCAGGTCGTGCCGCGCGACAACACGTCGATCTCCTTCGACTGCAGCGCGGCAAAACGCGACGCTGTATCGAGCGGCACGAACGTCACCTTCGCTGGATCGTCAAAGATCGCGGCAGCCACGGCGCGGCAAAAGTCGACGTCAAAGCCGGACCATGCGTTCTTGTCATCCCTGCTCGAAAAGCCCAGTAGCCCCTGACTGACGCCGCAATTGAGCGTTCCGCGATCCCTGACAGCGTTCAATGTCTGAGCGCTAGCGGACCAGGCCGACACAAATGATGCAGCCAGCAAAGCCAAGCTCAGAGTGCCGGAGCGTAACCTGTAACGAGTAAGCATTTGGGTCTCTCGATCAATTGCGATGCCCACTGGGGCCAAACTTGAAACGAATTTGAACAATCATGTAGAGTTGCGAAAGGCTACCAGAACGTATTTAGCAAGTGAAGTCTGGCCGGTACATTCCCTGCGTCCGCTTCCATCCTGGCGTGACAAATACCTCGAATACGGATTCAGTTGAAAACAGCGGAAGGAATCCATGAGTTCGCTGCGCAGGTTTTTGTCCACGTCGCTCGGCCGGCTAATAGCCGGACTTTGGTTTCTTTGCCGGGTCCTGCTCATCGCGTGGGCAGCCCTGGCAATCTACTATTCGAACCTGCCATGGGCCGCGGCGCGCCTTGCACTGGCAGTGGCCTTTGCGGCCTTCGCGATCTGGGCCCTCTGGTTCTCACGTCAGCGGCGGATGCCCGCGGTCTTCGGCCTGTTGTTTCTTGGCGTTGTTGCGTGGTGGATATCGATTCCTCCTTCGCACGATCGCGAGTGGCGGCCGGAAGTCGCGGTGATGCCACGGGCGATCATCGATGGCGACCGGGTGCGCATCACCGGCGTGCGCAACTTCGACTACCGTACCCGGAACGACTTCACCGTCCGCTGGGAGGAGCGCGAGGTGTCGCTGTCGCACCTGACCGCGCTTGATTTCTACGTCTCATATTTTACCGAGGGGCCGGTCGGGCACACGTTCGTAAGTTTCATCTTCGACAACGCCCCGCCGCTGACGATCTCGATCGAGACACGACCAGAGATCGGCGAGGGCTTTGCGCCGGTCGCTTCACTGTTCAAGCAATTCGAGTTGATCTACGTGGTGGGCGACGAGCGCGACCTCGTCGGCGTACGCACCAACCACCGGCGCGAGCCGACATACCTCTATCGCCTCAACGCCTCCGCCGACGATGCACGCCGGCTGCTACTGGTTTACCTGACGCGGATCAACGAACTCGCCGACCGGCCGGAGTTCTATCACCTGCTGACCAACAGTTGCACGATCAACATCGTGCGCTATGCAAATGCCGCCGGACGAGCCGGCCGGTTCGACATCCGCCATCTGCTTAACGGCCTGATCGACAGCTACCTCTATCACTCGGGCCGGGTGGACACGACGCTGCCGTTTGACGAATTGCGGCGGCGCTCCCTGATTAACGAAGCCGCGCGGGCCGCCGATGGCGCATCCGATTTTTCGGAGCGCATTCGCGCATCCCTGCCGACAATGTTTCCCTGAGACGCTCCGCCCGCAGCTTTCCCGCAGCAGCGCCAGTGCGACGTGGAGCTAAATGATTCTGATCCTCAATGAGCGGGCAGCGCTTCTTTGACGTGATTTTCGCTCAGCGCCAGAACCCAAGAGAATTGTCTGACCGCAGACCAAATTGATGGCACAAAATGCACATTCCAAACTAACATTTCAAACGGACCATTCGATGGAGGGTGGTCCACGCTGTTGCTAATGTCCGATGTCTTGCTAGTCTTGGATATTGAAGTGCTGGTAACTCGCTGCATGCCGAGTATGGGCGCTTCTCAAGAGCGATAGAAAGGCGCGCATATGAATAAATTTCTAGCGTTTGTCCTTGTGGCCGCTGCCGTGCTCTTCGCAGAATTGACGCCACGGCTGGTTTCCAGCGCTACTGCGCAAAGCGTCACCATCGACCGCGATGGTGTGCGCATCGATCGAAGATCGCATCGCGTGGGCCGTTCGGAGGCGATTAGAATAGCCCAACGAAACGGAGTATCTCGCGTCAGACATGCCGACATGCGGGGCCGTTATTGGGTCGTCACCGGTGAAAGTCGCCGCCGACGCGACATTCTGCGACTGACGATCGATTCACGAACCGGGCGTGTTATCGGGCGCCGTTATATCCATCGGTAGTGAACATTGCCGCGGCGCGTCAAGCGCCGTCCCGAAGGACGGCGCTTCGGTGCATCATCGTTGAGCTAGGAGCGGACATCCACCTTCGCTCAGCGAGCGAAAGGCTTCATCAGCCGGTATCGTCGAAACGATATCATAGTAATCCCACCGCTGCTTGGACTCGGCGGGCTTCTTCACCCGTGCGATATACATGTCGTGAAGAAACTGGCCGTCGGCCCTGACCTTTCCATTCGGTGCGAATGCATCCGAAACGGGCAGTTCACGCATCTTGTCGGCGACTTTCAGGGCGTCGTCAGTCTTCGCCGCTCGCACGGCATACAAGTAATGCCGGACCGCGGAATATATCCCGGCCTGCGTCATCGTCGGCATGCGGCCCTGACGTGCGAAGTATTTCTTCGACCAGGCCCGCGAGGCCTCATCGCGATCCCAGTAGAAAGCCGTGACGAACTGCAGGCCTTGTGCCGCGGCAAGCCCGATGGAGTCTATGTCGGTCAGGAACACTGTGGGAGCGACAAGCGTCTGCTTGCTGGTGATACCGAACTCGCTGGCCTGCTTGACGGCCGTCGTCATGTCGGCGCCGGCATTGGCGAGCGCAACGACCTTGGCGTTTGATGCTTGCGCCTGCAGCAGGACCGAACTGAAATCCGCCGTATTGAGCGGGTGGCGCACCTCGCCGGCGACCTTGCCGCCGGCCTTTTCGATGGCGCGGCGCATATCGTTCGAAAACGCATGACCGAAGGAATAGTCCACGGTTATGAGAAACCAGCTATCGAGCTTTTGCTTGGTCAGCGCGCTCGCGAGCCCGTATCCATTGGTATAGCTGGAATAGACCCACTGGAACGATGTCCGGGTGCAGGCCTTTCCTGTGAAATCGGAAGAGGCCGACGCATTCAGCACGATCCTCTGGCGTTCGTTCGCCAGTGTCGTTACCGCGAATCCAACGCCGGAGTTGGAAATGTCCGCGACGACATCGACTTTCTCGACATCGAACCAGCGCCGAACAATGCCCAAACCGATGTCCGGCTTGTTTTGATGATCCGCCGAGATGATCTCGACCGGAACGCCGTCGATGGCATTGCCGAATTCCTCAGCGGCCATCCTCGCTGCGACGACGGAGCCTTCGCCCCCGAGATCCGCGTAAGCACCCGATCGATCATTCAGAATGCCGATCTTGATGACGTTGTCCGATTTTCCGCTGTCGGCAGCGACGCTTTGCGCAACCGCCGTTCCGGCGAGTGTGCACAATAGAACCCCTAACTTCACGATCTTCATGGCGACCCTCCTGTCTGTGATTGATTGCTTGGTACGCAATCTTCTTGGCGGCACTCGCTGATTTCGGATATAAATCCTCGTAATTCGCCAATTTAATTGCCTATAGAGCAATTTTAATTGACAAGGAAGCAAATTCGGAGAAAGGTGCCGAAGATGAAAATGCAGGACGATGCGCTGGTTGCTTTGGGAGCGCGAATTCGTTCGCTGCGTGAGGGGCGTGGGATGAAACTGAAGGACTTGGCCGATGGCGCGGGGCTTTCAGATGCGTTCGTGTCACGCCTTGAGCGCGGGCAGGTGTCCAGTTCGGTGGCCAATCTGATCCAGATCGCACATACGCTCGATGTCGGCGTCGCCGAACTTTTTGTCGGCGCTCCGGATCAACTGCGAAGCAGCGTGACTGTGCATCGGGTCAAGGATGCCGGGGAAGCTCAGAACATTCCAAGCACCGGCTATCGCTGGCGGCTATTTGCCGGCGGCATGCCGAACGACGATCTCGAGGTGTTTCATCTGGTGTTTCCGCGCAAGAACCGGATGGACTTGATGGTGTCGCATCCCGGTCAGGAATATTGCTACGTGATAAGCGGGCTGATCCGCTTCCATGTCGGAGCCGAGAGCTTTGACCTCTCCCCCGGTGAAGGCATTTTCCTGAATTCTGAACTGCCGCACCGCGCCGATAACGTCGGAGACGACGAGGCGCGCATCTTGATGGTGGTCGCAAAGTCTCCCTCGAAGACTGAACACTTCGATTGGTGGAGAGTACCAACCGCGTCACCTGCGATGCGGACAACCAAGACCAAATCAAACTAGGAGAACCAAGGCATGCAGACGGCTCCGATCACAGCGAGCGGCAAGCACTTGCCGTATGAAGTGAAGCACTTGGACGATATCGAATGGGAAACCATTCGCTGGCCGGGAGAAACCGGCAAGATGCTGTTTCATCCCCGTCCGGAACGCCCGACCGAACCCAATGCCGGGATTCTGCGGCTCGCACCCGGCGCACACCATCCGGTGCACAACCACGACTTCGCGCAGGTCTGGTACATCCTCAGCGGCGAATTTCAGATCGACGACAATCTATGCAAGCCAGGCACGATGATCTTTCATCCGGACCCGCATTTCGAAGGCAAATTCGAAACGGCGACCGGCGGAGATATCCTGATCGTGCAGTATCCCGGCCCCACCACCGGCGGTCGGCCTATTTATGCCGGTCGCTTCAATATGGAAGAGCGCCGCGACATTCGGGAAGAGCGTACGGATCTGTGACGCGAGATTGATTGAGCAGACCAAAGGGCAACGCGTCATGACCATGATCTCCTATCTCACCACCATCAGATTCGGTTTTGACGAATCGGATGCGTTGTCCGACGAACTCAAGGCGGTCGGCATTGCCCGACCGCTCGTTGTCACCGATCGGGGGATCATTGCCGCCGGACTGGCGGAGCGCGTGCTGGCAAAGGCAGGCGGCGCTCATTGGCCCGTCTTCGAGGGAACGCCGTCCAATCCGACCGAAGAGGCGGCGCATCAAGCTCTCGCGATTTACACAGCCGAAAAATGCGATGGCTTGGTCGCGATCGGCGGCGGCTCGCCGATTGATCTCGCCAAGGCGGTCGCACTGCTTGCCACGCACGAGGGACCGCTTGAACAGTATGCCGCAATCCTTGGCGGCGTGCCGAAGATCAGCGCATCGATCGCGCCTGTCATTGCAGTTCCAACCACCGCCGGGACAGGAAGCGAGGTTGGACGCGCCGCCCTGATCACGCTGCGCGATGGCCGCAAACTTGGATTCGTCAGCCCGCATCTCATTCCGGTGCGCGCGATTTGCGATCCGTTGCTGACTCTTGGCCTGCCGTCCGGGCTTACCGCCGCGACCGGTATGGACGCGCTCTCCCACTGCGTCGAAACCTATCTCTCGCCGCGCGTCAACCCACCGGCGGACGCTATCGCCCTCGACGGCGCAACGCGCATTATCGGCAATCTGACCAGGGCTGTTGCCCATGGCGACGATCGCGAGGCGCGCTGGCAGATGATGATGGGCGCCCTGCAAGGCGGGCTGTGCTTTCAGAAAGGCCTCGGCGCGGTGCACGGGCTTTCCCATGCTTTGGGTGGATTGACGGAGCCAAGTCTTCATCATGGGACGCTGAATGCCGTACTGATGCCGGCGGTGATGCGCTTCAATGCAGAGGCAATCACCGACAAGATTGCCCGGTTAAGGGCCGCGCTGGGACTATCGGCTCATGCAGATGTTGCCGACTTCTTCGCGGGACTAAACGTTGATCTGAAGCTTCCGCGCGGTTTGCGTGCGATGGGGGTTTCGGCCGGTGTCATCGACGACATGACCAGGAAGGCCGCGCAGGATCACTCCACCGGCACCAACCCAAGGCTCATCGACGTCGCGGGCTACCGTCAAATCTTTGAGCAATCGTGGGAATAGCCTCCACTTACTCTGTGGCAGGACATCGGTTGCGATTGACTGGACCTTTCGGTGCCACAGTAACTCGATCAGTCGCCTAGATTCCTTGTTTTTCGGCGGAAGCCAAGCTGGAATTGTTATCACAGGGCTGACAGGAACCGCTCGCTAAGGGGCGATTTGATGAGTGACGGATTTTCGGTCACAACCTCCCGCGTGCACGACTTCGAAGGTTTCCGCGAAGCAGTTCATGGCTCGCATGTCGACGTGATGCAGCTTGAGCGCGGGAGACTTCATGGTTCTTTGACCCATGTTGGAATCGGAAACTTCTCTCTTAGTGTCGGGTCGTTCTCAACCGGCATCCGAACACAGCGAACGTCGAAGGAACAAAAGCTCATCGTCGGAATGCTCCTGGAATCCAAGAATCGGGTAACGCACTGGTCATATGACATGCGGCCAGGTGATGTTCTGGTTATTCCGCCGAGTATCGACCATGACGGCAGATTCTTTGGTGCCTCATCTTACGCCGCGATCCGGCTGGACCTGGCAGATGTTTCCAGCATCTTCGGCGGTGAAACAGATTTAGCCGACCCGGCAACCTGGAGCGTGAAAAGCCACTACAAGGCCGATCCCCGTCTCGGCGTCGTAGCGATTCAGCGGTTGCGAAAAATCATGTCGCGCCTCGCGGATCCAAACATCAAGTTACCTGAACAGTCGGCGGACTTCTGGAGACGCTCAATCACAGATGCCATGATGGCAACGGTGATGCATTCGCTGCCATCGGACAACGCCGGCCCACCGCTGTCCGCAACCCGGCTGATCCGTAACGTAGAGCATTACATCGAAGCTGTGGGCATCAGGCCTGTTCATATCGCCGAGCTCTGCGCCGAGTTCGGCGTTTCACGTCGAAGCCTGCACCGCGCATTTGACGAAGTGCTCGGCATCGGACCGGTGACGTTTCTACGCTATAAACGCCTGTGCGGCGTTCATTCCATACTGCGAGAGAGCGATCCGGCGCGAACCACGGTGGCTGAGGTCGCAATACAACATGGATTTATCGAACTGGGCCGCTTCGCACAGTACTACCATACGCTTTTTGGCGAGCATCCGTCGGAGACGCTACGAGCACCCGCGGGCAGCCTTGCAACCTCCCAGGCCATGTTTCGACCCCGCTTCGCATAGAGACGCAGAGCGCTACCAAGCGCGGAAAACGGCCTCGCCTGACCGCTTTGCGCCAGAAACGGGCATTCGCGCATGGGACACCGACTTACTGGCTTGCCGTAATGCCGCCGTCGACATAGAGAATCTGTCCCGTCACAAAACCCGACGCCGGAGTTGCAAAGAAGATCGTTGGGCCAACAATGTCCTTCGGATCGGCGATCCGGCCGAGGGGGATCCGCGCTTCGAGCTGTTTGCGGAATTCCGGATTCTCCATCACATGGCGGATCATCTCGGTGTAAACGAATGTCGGCGCGACACCGTTCACTGTAATATCGTGCGGCGCAAGCTCCATGGCGTGCTGTTTGACGAGCATCACGAGGCCGCCCCGGGTGGCGCAATAGGCCGAGTACCCGCGGTTGCGAAGGCCTAATTGCGAGCGCACGGACAACAGATGGATTTGCCGCCCACCCTTGCCTGCTTCGATCTGCCGCTTCGCCACCGCTTGCGCGATAAACATCGCGGCCTTGAGACTACTTTCATACACCTGATCGAAGGCTTCTTCCGTAACTTCCAGTATTGGTTGCTCGATCTGAATACCGACGCAATTCACCAGAATATCGATGCGGCCGAAATGCGCTGCGACTTCCGCAACAGCGCGCTCGATCGACGGAATGTCGGTAACGTCCATACCAACCGCGACAGCGCGATGACCCGCTTTTGCAAGGGCCTCCGAAAGAACGTCGGCCTTGGCACGATCGCGGCCGCCGATGGCGACGGCCGCCCCCTGCGTCGCCAGCCCCCAGGCAATCGCTTCGCCCAGTCCGCCCGCACCGCCAGGAACAAAGGCCACCTGCCCGGAAAGCTCGAACAGATTCGTCAGATCGTGCTTCGCATCGATCTTGGGCGTGATTCGGTCCCGAGCATCCGCTGCGTCAGTCAAATTGCAGACCTCCATTGAGATCGAGAATCTCACCGGTGATGAAGCCAGCGAGTGGTGACACAAAAAATGCGACGCAGTGGGCGAATTCCTCTGGTTCGCAAAAACGTCCGACCGGAATCTGCGCGATCAGCGCCTCACGCTGGGCTTCAGTAAGTTGTTCTGTCACCATCGGCGTCTTCACATAAGCCGGCGCAATGCCGTTGACTGTGATTCCAAATGCAGCGAACTCGCGCGCAAGCGAAAAAGTCAACGCCTGCAACGCGCCCTTTGAAACGGTATAGGCAGTGCCGGCCGTCAATCCGCCGGACTTCATCGCATACGAGCAGGTATTGACGATCCGGCCAAACCGTCGGGCCTTCATGCCGGGCAAGACCGCGCGGCTGAGATGAAACGCCCCGTCAAGATTGATGCCAAGTACGCGATGCCATTCCTCCGGAGTCGTCTCGGCGATCTTGTTGTTCGACAGGATTCCTGCATTGTTGACCAGAATGTCCACCGGGCCGAGGGCGCGCTCCGTCGCCGCGACAGCTTGCGCGGCCCCCTCCGCCGTCGAAAGATCGGCCGTTACGGGCACCGCGACATCGCCGATCTGTTTCGCAAGAGCCGAGACACGTTCCGCAGCGATGTCCACGAGCGCCACGCGATGGCCATCTGCCGCAAGCCGAACTGCTGTTGCTGCCCCCATCGTTCCTGCGGCCCCGGTCACCAGGGCAACGCGACCATGCGTACTCGCGGCACTCATATCTGCATGCTCACAATAGTGTCTCCGCTTTCGCCAGCATATCGCCACCGAGATAGGCCCTCACGGCTGGCTCCGCGATCAGGCTCGCATAATCAGGGCTGCGGCTGACACGCCCACCGGTGACCGTCAGGAATTCCTCAGCGATCTCCTTCAATATCTCCAAGTGATAGACCGTGGTCGGATGTACCGACATGAACACCAGCCGCCCTTCAGCCCGCAGCTTACGAAAGAATTCAAGCATGAACCCGATATAGCCATCCTGCGTATTGAACTGCGGCTCGTCGAAAAGGTGCACCATCGGCGTGTCGCTGCCGGCAGATTGCATCAGAGCGGGCGGCTTGAAGGTCGTGAAGCGGCGCACCTGGTATGACTGGTGGTAGTGGATCGCCAGCCGGTCGCGCTCGTTCGGTTTCACATGCTGGATATTGCGCCCGGCCACCATGATCCGGCCTTCAGTTGGCGTGTTGCTCCCCGTAATCATCTCGAACAGCGTGGTCTTGCCGGCGCCATTCGGCCCGATCACACCGACGATCCGGGGCTTCGAAAATTCAAGATCAGCCGAGAGCGAGAACGTCTGACGCCGGTTGATCAAGCCGCGCGTATAGGTCTTGCGGACGTTCTCAACGACAAGAAGCGGTGCGCCTGAAGACGCCATTGTCATTCTCCAAGCAATTGGCGGCGCAACGCCTTGTCACCACGTAAGGCTGCGGCGGAGCCAGCCCAGGCGACCCGGCCATTGTCGAGAACAATGACACGGTCGGCGACCGACAGCGCAACATCGGCATTCTGCTCGACGATAATGGACGCGATTCCTTCATCCCTGAGCCTGCCGATGGTGGCCAGCACATCGAGCACGATCTTCGGCGCGAGGCCCTGGCTGGGTTCATCGAACAGCACGAGGCCCGGCGACCCGAGCAGCGCGCGGGAGATCGCCACCATCTGCATCTCGCCGCCGGACAGCGTTTCCGCCTCCCGGTCCATCAAATACTCCAGCGCCGAGAAGATACCGCTGACATCCTTGACCGACCATGGGCGAAAGCGCGTGCGCTTTTCCGCGATCGACAGATTCCGGGCCACAGTCAGCGTTGGACAGAGGCGGCGGTCATCAGGCACCCAGCTGACTCCGAGCCGTGCAATCTCGTGGGTCGGCTTGCGCGTGACGTCGATGCCTTCGAACCGGACGCGGCCACGCTTGGCCTGATTGAGTCCGAGAATGGCGCGAAGCGTCGTAGTCTTTCCCGCACCGTTGGGACCGAGCAATGCCAGCACCTCACCGGGCTCGACATTCAGCGACACCCCGAACAGCGCCTGGGTTTCGCCGTAGAAAACATCGATGCCGGACACATCAAGGATCATTGCAGTTTTCCGAGATTGGATCGACGCACCCACGGATCGGACTTCAACTCCTCGGGCGAGCCCTGCGCGATCACCTGTCCCCACTGGATAACCGAGATGCGGTCGGCCAAAGCGAACAACAGGTCGAGATCGTGCTCAATGGCGACGATGGTCACCTTGCGCTTCAATTCACCCAGCAGGATTTTCAGCCGCGCCCGTCCGCTCGCGCCAAGCCCCGATGTCGGCTCATCGAGGAAGAGGATGCGCGGCCGCGTCGCCAGCGCCACCGCAATCTCCAGCGCGCGGCGATCGCCATAGGACAGGTCTTTGGCCGGGATACTCGCCTTCGCCGCGAGACCGACATTCTCCAGAATCTCATCCGCCTGTTCGAACAGAAAGCGGTCGCACGCAACGGCATGGCCGGCGTGGGATGCCATTTCCCGCATTTGCGGTAACGCCTGTATGACATTGTCGCGCGCGGAGTATTCGTCAAACAGCGTCATGATCTGAAACGAACGCGCAATGCCCTTGCGGACGATCCGCTCAGGCGCGAGACCGGTTATGTCTTCGCCATTGAAGACGATACGTCCCCGGTTCGGCCGGAAGCGCCCAGTCAGCACGTTGAAGCAGGTCGTCTTGCCGGCTCCGTTCGGCCCAATGATGCCGGCGAACATCCCCTCCTCGACTGAAAGATCGATACGCTCCAGAACGACGCGGCGGCCGAAACGCATGTGCAGGCCGTTGGCTTCGAACAACGCCATGCTAGCCTCCGGTTTCTTTGACGGGATCGACGACGGGGGCCGCCCCGCGGCGGCGCGCCCACCACGCCTTGAGATCAATCGCAATACCAGCGATGCCCTCGGGCTTGAACAATACGATCAGCACGAAGAACATGCCGAACCAGAACATCCAGGCTGTCGTATACGCGCCGACAATATCGCGGGTCAGAAGATAAGCCGCAGCGCCAACCACCGGCCCCCAGAAGCTGACGAGACCGCCGCCGATCAGCGTCATCATCACGATGTAACCTGAGTGATGGAGGCTCATGACGTCAGGGAATGCGGAGGTCTGCGCCATCGCGAACAGCCCACCCGCGAAGCCGGAGATCGCTGCCGACAACGTAAAGACCGCCACCTTGAAGCGCCACACGTCATAGCCGACGAACGTCGCGCGAGTTTCATTCTGCTTGATGGCCTGAAGCGTCCGTCCGAATGGCGAGTTCACCAGCCGCCACAGCGCGACGATCATGACGGCGAAGCAGGCCAGCACAAAATAGTAGAATGAGGTGTTGGATGAGAGGTCGAACCGCGCCACGCCGATATCGGCGGGCATGCGCGCGATCTTCAGAAGACCATCCTCGCCACCGGTGATCTTGTGCGCCTTTACGGCGATGAACCAGAACACCTGGCCGAAAGCGATGGTCATGAACGCGTAGTAGATGCCGCGCCGGTGCGAAATGAACAGGGAGACAACCGCGCCGACAATCATCGAACCGACGATGGCCGCGACGATACAGATCCAGAGATTGGTTGAGATGTTGAACTGCGTCAGCCCGAATGCATAGGCCCCCACACCGAAGAACGCACCATGACCAAATGACGGCAACCCGGTGTAGCCCAGCAGCAGATTGAAGCCGAGCGCATAGATCGACCAGATCAGGATTTCGACGCCGAGATACGGGTAAAGGCCAATCCGTTCGATCCAGAGCGGGACTGTCGCCAGAAACATCAGCGTGACGATCATCGCGGGCGTGACCAGCTTCGGCGACGCGTGCGGATTTGGCAGCACGTCAGACCTCCAACACGCTTTTCTTGCCGAACAGCCCGCGCGCACGAACCGTCGTGACCGCAATCAGCAAGAGATACATCGACAACAGCGACCACTCCGAGGCGTACGCGCCGGTCAGCCCGACCAGCGCACCGACGAGGAGCGATGCGATCACCGCACCCCAGAAGCTGCCGATCCCGCCAAGCACGATCACCAGGAAGGCCGGAATGACGGCATCGACACCCATATGCGGGCGGATCCCCCAGATCGGCGCGAGAATAACGCCGGCGAGCGCGGCGAGCGACGTCCCGAACGCAAACACGATCAGCCGCAGGCGTGACAGATTGATGCCAAGCGCCCTCACCATTTCGTTGTCGTGCG
Organism: Afipia massiliensis; assembly: GCF_001006325.2. Lineage (NCBI taxonomy): Bacteria > Pseudomonadati > Pseudomonadota > Alphaproteobacteria > Hyphomicrobiales > Nitrobacteraceae > Afipia > Afipia massiliensis. The sequence goes on from NZ_LBIA02000001.1 coordinate 718,027, forward strand.
CGCCGGCCTTGATGATCGCGCCATAGGGAGTCTTCTCGATCACTAGCCACACAAGTCCGATAGCGACTGCGGCAAATCCGGCTGCGTAGAAGCGATAGGTTGACCAGATCAGGTCCTGAAAGATGAAACCGCCGCTGATGCTGCTCGGTACCTGCAAAACGTAGTCGCGCGTTCCCCAGACGCCGCGAATGCCCTCCTCGATCACCATCGCGATGCCGAAAGTGAGGAGAAGGCCGAACAGCGGGTCCTTGGCGTAAGTCCGCCGCATCAGGAACTCGACACCCATGCCGACAATCGCAACCACAAGCGGCGCAATCAGCAGCGCCGCGACATACCGCCATGCCAGCGGCATCAACTTGAAGAAATCGCCAAAGAAGGGCGACAGTACCGTCTCGCCGCCGACAATGACGATGGCGATATACGCCCCGAGCGCAAACAGTGAGCCGTGGGCGAGGTTGATCTGCTCCATCAGCCCCACAATCAGCATGAAGCCGAGGGCGATAAGTGCAAACAACAGCCCGAGCGTGATGCCGTTGAGAATGTGTGGCAGCAAATCGATCATCGTGACATCCGGTGAGCATGCACCGGAGCCGTTGGGCTCCGGCGCAAAGCGCTTACAGTTCGAACGTTGGAACCTGCTCGTACGGCACGAGCTTGCATTTTCCGGCCGCTGCATCGTCGGTCGCATCCTTCGGTTCGGCCCAAGCCACCATCTCGTAATAGTCGGTGGTGTCGGCCGGCTTCATGTTGCGGCGGGCGAGATAAATCGTCTGCTGCATCTGATGCGTGGTCGGGTCCATGTACGCATCGTAATGCTGCATGCGGTCTGCAGCCGAGACCTTGATGTTCTCGAGCTGCTTGATAACGGCGATGTTGTTGGTTGTGCCCGCTCGCTCGATGGCGCGCAGCAGCTCCCGGGTGGCCATGTAACCGTTGTAGGAGACATTACCCGGCACCGGGATTGGCCCGTCCTTGTAAGCCGCCTGCCATTTCTTCACGAATTCGGCCACACCCGGCAACGGCAACTTGTGATACCAGGTGGTGCCGAAAACGCCGAACAGGCTTTCTGGCGCGCCCCAGATGTCCGGCCAATCCTGCTGATTGTTGATCCAGGCAGGCTTGCCGTCGAGTTTGAGCTGCGCAACCTGCGTGCGCAACGCCTTGAGATCGTCGCCGCCGATCGCCGTCGCAACCACGTCCGGCTTGGCCTGCTGAATCTTCAGCAGATAAGACGTGAAATCGCGGGTGTTCTGCGGCACCAGCAGGTTGTCCATAATCTTGCCACCGCTGGCCTCAACCAGACCTTTGGTCGCGTTCGCCGTGGTGTGACCCCACACATAGTCATTAGTCAGAAGCAGCCAGTTTTTGCCGACAGATTGGATCGCGGCCTTGACGGTCGCCTTCGAAAAGTTGGTGCCGTTGCCGTCCCAGACAAACTTGACGCGCGAGCAGTTCTCGCCCGCCTCGCTCGGCGCCGACGAATTGGTGTTCATGTAGATGGTGCCGGTCTTCGCCGCGACCTGCGTGATGGCGTTGGCGACGCCCGAGTGCAGTGCGCCAATCAGGAAGCCGCATTCATCGCGGGTGATAAATCGCTCTGCGATGCGGCTCGCAGTTGCGGGCGTCGTTTCGGTATCTGCCGTGATCCACTCGATCTTGCGGCCGATGACACCGCCCTTGGCGTTGAATTCATCGATCGCGAGGCGAATGCCCCGCAGATCATCCTGGCCGCTGTTGCCATACTGGCCACTGGCGTCGCAGGTCAGGCCGAGTTTGATCGGCTTTTTCTGGCCTTGCGCCAGAACCCTGACATGCTGCCATGGACCGAAGAATGTTCCGGTTCCGGCGAGCGCGGCGCTGAGTGCAGTTCCTTTCAGAAATTTACGACGTGTCGTAATGAGCTTGGTCATCGACGTGTCCTCCCTGCAATATTGAACGCTCGTCCAGCTTCAGCCGGCGGCGTTCGTTTTAATTTTGACGTTGTTGATCTTCTCCTGTGCGCGCACGAGTGCGCCAACCATGCTGTCACCGAATCCGAGCGCCGCGGCCTGCACGAACGTCTGATGAACGCATTCTCCGAGCTGCGCCGGCATGCTGAGATTTTCAGTGAGATGCGTGTAGTAACGCAGATCCTTCTGGGCGAGACGCAGCAGGAACGGCAGACCGGTGTCGTCGCCTTCGAGAATGCGCGGAACGATCATCTGGAAAATGCCGCTGTTGGCGCCGCCTGCGGTGATCACCTTCTGAAATGCATTGAGATCGAGCCCGGCGCGCTGGCCGGCCATCAGCGCCTCGGCGATCAGCGCCGCCTGCCCCATCGCGAGGAAATTGTTGACGAGCTTGGTCGTGTGACCAGCTCCCGGCCCACCGACATGAAAGATGTTTTCAGCGAACGTATCGAGCGCCGGCTTGATGCGCGCGAAAATCTCGGGCTCCGCGCCAACCATCACATTGAGTTTGCCAGCCTCTGCCTCGCGCGGCGTGCGCGCCAGCGGCGCATCGACGAACGGTACCGACAGCGCCTGCAGGTCTTTGTGGATACGCGCGGTGGAGGACGGCTCGCTGGTCGAGCAATCGACGACAATCTGCCCTTGTTTGACCGCACCCTTCAAACCGCGCGGGCCGTAAATTACCTGCTCAACCTGCGGAGAGCCTGGAACGCATAGAAAGATAACGTCCGCGGTCGTGGCGATTTCGTCCGGGTGTTTGCCCTCGCGCGCTCCACGCGAAACGAGATCATCGACCGGCGCACGATTGCTGTTGCCAAGGACGGTTGTCGAAAAACCCTTCTCGACCAGGTTCTTGGCCATCCCGTGGCCCATCATCCCGACGCCGATAAACCCGATCCGCATCTCACATCCTTGCTGCTGTTTCTTCCTGTAGAATTTTTATTCTTTCTCTTGGCAAAATAGAATACATATTCTATTGAGGCTGTAAAGCTGGATTTTGCGGATGCTGCCAATGATGCCCTCTATCAAGTCGTATGAAGACCTTCGCCGCGAGATCGCGCGGCGCCATGCCGACCTGTCGGATCGGCTGCAGCGGATCGCCAAGTACGCGGTCGACCATCCGGATGACATCGCGCTGAACACCGTCTCGACGCTGGCGTCCGAGATTGGCGTGCAACCTTCGAGCATTGTCCGTTTTGCGAATGCATTCGGCTTTGGCGGCTTCTCAGAGATGCAGCAGATTTTCCGCTCGCGCCTCGTGGCCGATGCCAGCAGCGGTTATCGCGCACGCATCGCGAACGTGCGCGGGGAAAAATCCGTTTCCGGCAATTCCAACGATCCGATTGCTGTGCTGACGCGCGAAGTCGATGCAGACATCGCCTCGCTTCAGGAAATGGGGCAGTCCGCCGACCGGCAGTTGTTGAAGCGCGCAATCAGCCTAATGTCCAACGCCAGCACGATTTACGTCGTAGCGCAGGGGCGATCATTCCCGGTCGCCTTCTATCTGTCCTATGCGCTGGGTCGCCTGGAAGTCCGGTCACATCTCATCGATGGTATTGGCGGCCTCAACAAGGCAGTCGCGCAAACCGCGACGCCCGATGATCTGCTGATTGCCATCAGCTTCCGCGACTATTCACCGGATGTCGTCGGCGTCGTGGATATAGCGAGCAAGCGCCGCGTTCCGATCATTGCCATCACCGACAGCCCTTTGAGCCCTATCGCAGCACTAGCCAAGGTATCGTTCGAAATCCGTAGCGCAATGGAAGATCGGCCGTTTCGCTCTCTCGTTGCACCGATGGCACTGTCGCAAGCGCTTGTTGTCGCGCTTGGACATCACCTGACAAGCGAGCAGAGATCGACATGATGAAAGCTCCTTCCGGCCGCGCCCTGGACATCGTGACGCTCGGGCGAGCCGCAGTCGATCTTTATGGCGAGCAGATTGGCGGCAGGCTCGAAGACATGACGAGCTTTGCCAAATATCTCGGCGGATGCCCCGCCAATATCGCGACCGGCGCATCGCGGCTGGGCATGCGCACCGGCATGATCGCCCGTGTCGGCGACGAGCATATGGGACGATTTGTGCGCGAGACGCTGGAACGGGAAGGTGTCGATGTTTCGCAGATCCGCACCGACCCGTCGCGGCTGACGGCGCTGGTAATTCTAGGTATTCGCGACCGCGACACATTTCCCCTCATTTTCTACCGCGAAAACTGCGCCGACATGGCGATTTCCGCCAGCGACGTCGATCCGACCTATATCGCCAACGCTGCGGCGCTTGTCGTAACGGGCACGCATTTCTCCACGCCGACCGTTGATGCCGCGAGCCGCGCAGCGATTGCCGCGGCGCGCGCGGCCGGCACCCGTGTGGTACTCGACATCGACTATCGTCCGGTGTTGTGGGGGCTGACCGGACGCGGCGACGGGGAAACGCGGTTCATCTCTTCAGAACAGGTCAGCGCGCATCTCCAGTCGATCGTGCCGCTGTGCGATCTGGTCGTCGGCACCGAAGAGGAGATCCATATCGCCGGCGGCAGCACTGACACCGTCGCAGCGCTGCGGCGTCTGCGTTCGCTGACGAACGCTGTCCTTGTGGTCAAACGCGGGGTGCAAGGCGCAACGATCTTTGAGGCCGCAATTCCCGATCGCTTCGAGGAAGCCATCGATTGCCCCGGCTTTCCCGTCGAAGTCTTCAATGTTCTGGGAGCCGGCGACGGGTTCATGGCAGGCCTGCTGACGGGATGGATTTCCGGTAAGAGCTGGTTCGAAGCGGGACGGACAGCCAATGCCTGTGGGGCGCTCGTGGTGTCACGCCACGCCTGCGCCCCCGCCATGCCATCAAAGATCGAACTGGAGGATTTTCTCGAACGCGCCACGACAATGGAGCAGGTCCACAAGGATCGCAGACTCCAGCATCTGCACAGGATGACAACCGGGCGCCGTGCGAACGCGCCAGTCTTTGCCCTCGCCTTCGATCATCGACGCCAGTTCGAAGATCTCGCGGCAGGTGCAGGCGCGGGTCACGATCGCATCCACGCATTCAAGGATTTGATCGCAAAAGCCGCCATCGGACTCAGCAAAGAGTTCGACAATTTCGGTGTTCTTGTTGATGAAAAATTCGGACGAGACGTCCTGGACCGGCTAACCGGCAGCAACATCTGGATTGGCCGGCCCGTCGAAGAACCAGGCAGCCGGCCGCTTGCGTTTGAAGGGGAACGCGACCCGGCGCTCGCCCTTCGATCCTGGCCTGCCGGACACGTGGCGAAGTGTCTCGCGATCTACGATGCCGGAGACCGGCAACCGCTGCGAGAGGTGCAAGACAATAGTCTGCTGGCGCTGCAAAGAGCGGCTGAATCCAGCGGTCATGAATGGCTGTTGGAAATCGTCCCGCCTCGCGGCGTTCCGACCGAAGCCAGCATCATCGCAGCCGTCGAGCATTTCTACAAAATCGGACTTATGCCGGATTGGTGGAAGCTTCCACCCTCGCCAAATCCGGGCATGTGGCGCGCTGTCGGCAATGCCATCCGTGCGAACGATCCTCATGCGCGAGGCATTCTTGTGCTTGGTCTGGATATGCCTGAAAGCGATCTCGGACTAGCGTTCGCTGGCGCAGAAAGCGAACCGCTCGTTCAGGGGTTCGCGGTCGGGCGAACGATTTTCTGGCCCGCAGCAGAGCGTTGGTTCAAGGATGAGATATCGAATGATCAAGCCACTTCGATGATCGTTGATAGTTTTCGCCGCATTAGAAATCTCTGGCCAAGTCCCCTATTGGCGTCCGGATGATCATTGGCCTATTCCGATTGAACATGGACATCCGCCACCTCCCCGCATCATCAAAGCCAGCGCTTGCGGCGACGGTACGACTTCATATCGCGAAAGCTCTTGCGCCCCTCGGACGATATCCCGAGATAGAACTCCTTCACGTCGGTGTTCTCTGCCAGCGCTTTGGCCGGCCCATCCATCATGATGCGGCCGCTTTCCAGGATGTAGCCATAGTCGGCGTATTTCAAAGCCACGTTGGTGTTTTGCTCCGCCAATAGAATGCTCACGCCTTCCTTCTGGTTCAGGTCACGCACGATCTCGAAAATCTCCGCCACGATCTGCGGAGCCAACCCCATCGACGGCTCGTCGAGCAGGAGCATACTCGGCTTGGCCATCATTGCCCGGCCGATCGCCACCATCTGCTGCTCGCCGCCGGAGGTATAGCCGGCGAGACTGGTTCGCCGCACTTTCAGCCTCGGGAAATAATTGTACACCTTGTCCAGTTCGTCGCGCAGCTGCGCGCCCCTTACAGAACGCGCATAGGCGCCGGTGATCAGGTTTTCCTCGACCGTCAAATGCCCGAAGCAGCGGCGCCCTTCCATCACCTGAACCATGCCCCGCCCGACCATGTCGCCCGGCGTGAGCTTGTCGACCCGCTCACCGCGAAACTCGATCGAGCCCTTGGTCACCGCGCCGCGCTCCGAGGCCAGCAGCGTCGATATCGACTTGAGCGTTGTGCTCTTGCCGGCGCCATTGCCGCCGAGCAGGGCGACGATCCCGCCCTGAGGGACCTCAAGCGACATGCCGCGCAATACCAGGATGACGCTGCCATAGACCACCTCGATATTCTTCACCGCAAGGATTGGCCGAGCGGCTGTCCCGACAGCAGTGCTTCGTTCAACGGTCGAGTCAGCGGCGACATTCATGGCAACCTACCTTGAGCCTTGTGTGAGCGAAGGATTGAGGTGGGGAGAAACCCCCACCTCGTTCTTGTTGGAACGTCAGTTGGGGCAGTCGCGGAGCGTGATGTTGTTTTCCTTGGCGTACTTTTCCGCGGATTCCTCGATCAGTGCGCGGATCATCTTCGGATCGTTCGGTCCAATCCAGTCCTTGGTCGTGATCTGGAACTTGGTTCCGTCCCACTGCATCATATGGAAGGTGCCGGCACCTTCGTGATTGCGGCACGAAAGCTTGTACGGCGGAAGCATGCCATTGATGCCGAGCTCCTTGCGCCTCGCCTCATTGGTATAGTCAAGCGCCTCGTAACCATCGCGGAATTCCGCACCGTTAACCGGCTTACCAACCTTGTTATGTATCCTCTGCGCATTACGCAGCGCCTCGACGTAGTTGACCGCCGCGATGACGCCGCGGTTGTAGTAGATCGTGCCGACGCGGTTCGGGTTCTGCATGTTGCCCTTGCCTGCACCCCCGCTGTACAGGACCTTCTCGATGTCGGCGATCAGCGGCCACTGCTTGCCCGGCAAGACCATGGCGACAACATTAGTGTCCTTCGCCTGCGCGCCACCCGCGATCATGTCTTCTTCGGCGCCACCGAAGGTGACGAAGATGATCTTGTTACGCGGGAAGCCGACGCGGGCCGCGGTCGTGAGGGCCGTGCCGCTCATGCCGGCGCCGGCGCCCCAGAACGTCACCCAGTCGGCCTTCGCCTGACGGATTTGCAGCCACTGGGACTGCTGTTCGAGTCCGGGCGGGGCGATCGGGATCTCGATCAGATTGATGCCCCAGTCCTTCGCTATCTGGCGCATCGCCGGCAGCGGTTCGCGGCCGTAGGCGGTATCGATGTGAAGGTGCACGATCGTCTTGCCCTTCATTTTATCGATGCCACCTTCCTTCTGCTGAATGAAGTTCAGCTTCATCGCAATCTGCGACCAGTAATTGGCAGTCGCGCCGAACACCCACGGCCAAACGCGGCCGTCGGCGGCGTCGGTGCGGCCATAACCGGCCTGCGCCAGCACGACGTTATCTGCTGCGACGCGGCCGATCACCGCATAGGCCAGTGGTGTGCCATAGGGATCCCACAGCAGCATCTTCTGATCGCCTCTGTGCAAGAGACGCTGGTAGCATTCGACGCTGCGGGCGGCGTTATATTCCGTCTCGCACTCTTCGTAGACGAGCTTCACGCCGTTCACGCCGCCATGCTTGATGTTGACGTAGTTCAGATAGTCGATAACGCCGCCAAAGATGCCGGTACCCATCGCGTTGTAGGGACCGACGCGCATGCTTGCGACCGGAAAGTATTGTTCCGGCTGCTGGGCCATCGCAGGCGTAGAAACGGTTGCCGCCGTCAGGAGCGCGCCCGCAGCCGCGATGCCGGATAACTTGCGACAAAGTACTTTGGAGATTGGCATTCTAGTTCCTCCCTATGTTGCGATAAGCTTCCGCTTCTTCTTATTGAGTCCTTGAATTCGCTTAGTGCTTGAACGGCCAAAGCCGCAGCCTCTCCTTGGTAAGCTGCCAAAGTCGTGCGAGGCCGAGTGGCTCGAAGATCAGGAACATGATGATCATCACACCGAAGACGACCTGCTCGACCGCGGAGATCACGCTGGCATCGACGGACTTGCCGAAGATCGAGTGGAACAGGATGTTCAGAAAGATCGGCATGAGCAGGATGAATCCGGCTCCCATGAACGATCCCATGATCGTCCCGAGTCCACCGATGATGACCATGAACAGAATCCGGAACGACAGATCAATCGTGAACGCTGACGGCTCGACCGTCTGAAGGTAGGCGAAAGCATAGAGTGCGCCTCCTACGCCGCAATAAAACGAGCTGATTGCGAAGGCTTGCAGTTTTGTGCGCAAGAGCGAAAGGCCCATCACCTCCGCCGCAACGTCCATATCGCGAACCGCCATCCAGCCTCGGCCGACGCTGCCGCGCGCCATGTTCTTGGCCAACAACGCGAGCACAACGACGATGGCAAGGACGACCCAGTACTTCTCGCGGGGCGAGACGAATTCGTGTCCCAGGATTATGATTTTCTGCGCGGTGATGACGCCCGCCGGATCGTAGTTCTTGAACCAGCCGAACTTGTCCAGCGACCAGACGATGAAGAACTGCGAGGCGAGAGTGGCAACCGCCAGGTAAAGGCCCCGGATGCGCAGGCTCGGCAGCCCGAACACGATGCCGACCATCGCAGCGCAAATGCCCGAAAGCACGACGGCGACGACAAACGGAATGTCCGGAACCCGCAATATGAAATTGTAGCAAGCGAATGCGCCGACTGCCATGAAGCCGGCGGAACCCAGGGAAAGCTGACCCGCATATCCCATCAGGATGTTCTGCCCCAGCGCCACCAGCGACAGGATCAGCCACGGAATGAGGATCGCGCTGAGCCAGTAAGCGTTCGCACCGAACGGGATCAAAACGGCGATGAGCAAGATGATCGTCATCCCAAGCCGATCCTGGCGCAATGGGAAGATCTGCGAGTCCTGCGCGTAGCTGGTGCGGAACTGGCCGGCTTCTCTATAGAACATGACGAAATTCTCCAGGATGCCGGGGCATCAGACGCGTCGAATGATTTTTTCGCCGAACAAGCCCTCGGGCCGGATCAACAGAAAGAGGACCGCCATGACGTACGGGAACCAGACCTCGACACCGCCGCCGAACATCGGTCCGAAGTAGACTTCGACGAGTTTTTCCGATGCGCCGACCAGAAGGCCCGCGACGATGACGCCTGGCACCGACGTAAACCCGCCGATGATCAGAACCGGAAGCGCCTTCAGCGCCACCCACACCAAGGCAAACTGCACGCCGCTGCGCGCGCCCCACAACATGCCCGCCACCAGCGCGACCACTCCGGCGGTCGCCCACACCAGCATCCAGATGTGCTTCAGCGGAATGCCGATCGAGAGCGCCGCCGTGTGATCGTCCGCGACCGCGCGCAGACCGCGCCCTACTTTGGTGCGCGAGAAAAGAAGCGCCAGCGAGACAACCATGATCGTCGCGACAATGCCGGCCATGATATCGAGCTGGCTGATCAGCATGCCGGTCTTGTCCATAACCCAGATAATGGGCTCGTCGCGAATGCCGAGATCGAGGTTGCGGACGTCGACACCCCAGGCGAGCTGCGCCGCACCTTCGATGACGAAGGTCAAACCAATCGTCGCCATCAGCAGCGTGTCTTCGCTTTGGCTGACCAGCGGACGAAGCACGAACCGTTCGGTCGCCATGCCGACCAGCACCATGAGGCCGATCGCCACCGGCAGCGCCGCCCAGAACGGTAACCCAAGCTCCATGATGCCCACGAAAGAAAGGACGGCGAACAGCACCATCGCACCCTGCGCGAAGTTGAACACGCCAGATGCTTTGTAAATCAGCACGAAGCCAAGGGCGACGAGCGAGTACATGATCCCGGACAACAGGCCCCCGACCAGAACCTCGATAAAGAATGAAAAATTTGCCATCGCAATTCCTCAGTGTGCCACGCCGAGATAGGCGTCGATGACGTCTTGGTTGGACCGCACTTCGCCGGGCGTGCCGTCACCGATCTTCTTGCCGTAGTCGAGCACGACAACGCGGTCGGAGATGTCCATGACGACGCCCATGTCATGCTCGATCAGTACAATCGTCGTTCCGTAGTGGTCATTGACGTCGAGGATGAAGCGGCACATGTCCTGCTTCTCTTCGATGTTCATGCCGGCCATCGGCTCGTCGAGCAGCAGGATCTTCGGCTCAGCAGCAAGCGCGCGGCCGAGTTCCACCCGCTTCTGCAATCCGTAAGGCAGCCGCGCGACCGGCGTTTTACGAATGTGCTCGATTTCGAGAAACTCGATGATTTCCTCGACCGCCTCGCGGTTCTCGGTCTCCTCGCGCCGGGCGCGCGGCAACTGCATGGCCACTTCGAGGAAGTTGGCCTTCGTGCGCAGAATGCGGCCGGCCATGATGTTGTCCAGGACCGACATGCCTTTGAACAAGGCGATATTCTGGAATGTCCGCGAGATACCCAACTGCGCCGCATGGGTCGGCGTCATGCTCGTCAAATGTTCGCCGCGGAGGGTGATTTTGCCCTCCTGGGGCGCGTAGACGCCATTGATGACATTGAGCATCGAGCTCTTGCCGGCGCCGTTTGGACCGATAATCGCGCGCACTTCGTGCTCAAGCACATTGAAGCTGATGTTGGTCAGCGCTTTGACGCCACCAAATCGCAGCGAGATGCCGTCAAGTTCCAGGATCGGACCGCCGATCGGGAACGCGCGTTCGTTTGCCGATGGCAGATGCACAATGTTCATCTCAAGCAGCCCTATTCACTTGCGCAGACCCAACAACCTTCACATCGCGAATTTTCAACTCGGCTGTCTCTTCGCCCGCGTGATCGCTTCCGATATCGAGCCGAACCTCCGATTGACCGCCGTACATGGCGTCCACGACGGGTCCGTAACGCTGAGCAATGACATCGCGGCGCAATTTACCGGTCCGTGTCAGCACACCATCGTCGGCGTCGAGTTCTTTCGACAGAATCGCGAAGCGCTGGATCTGGGTTTTCGCCTGCGCCGGATCGCGCGCCAAAGCGGCATTCACGTCGGCGATAGCGTTGGCGATCAGGCCGTATACCTCGTCGCGCGACGCAAGGTCGGCATGACCGGTGTAGGAAATTTCCTGTCTGTCGGCCCACCGACTGACCGCTGTCGGATCAATGTCGATGAGCGCGCAAACTTTGTCGCGGCCGTTGCCGAGCGCGACAGCTTCCTTGATGTAAGGAAAAAACTTGAGCTTGTTCTCGAGATCCTTTGGCGCGACAGGCGTGCCGTCTTTCAACACGCCGACGTCCTTCATACGGTCGATGATCCGCAGATGGCCGTCACCATCGATGTAGCCGGCATCGCCGGTGTAAAACCAGCCTTCACCGTTCCTGGCCTGCGCCGTCTTCTCGGGATCTCGGTGGTACTCCTTGAACAGGCCGGGTGAGCGCACCAGAATTTCGCGCTCCGCCGTGAACTTCAGTTCGACGCCCTCGGTAGCTGGACCAACCGTATCCAGCTTGACCTTCCCGTTGCGCTGCATGGCGACAAAGAAGCCAGTTTCGGTTGAACCATAGAGCTGCTTCAGGTTGATCCCCAAAGAGCGGAAGAACATCAGAAGATCGGGCGAAACGGCGTCACCGGCGGTGTAGGCCACCCGCATCCTGCTCATCCCGAGCATGTCGCGAAGCGGGCCATACAGCAGAAGGCCCCACACGGGCGCACCGAGGCGATCGGTGACCGACACCGCTTCGCCAGCCAGTTCGCGTTCTGCAATGCGCCGCGCGGCAACCATACCGCGGCGATACAGCGCTTGATTGAGACCGCCCGCCTCTTCAATGCGAATAGAAAACTGGGTCAGCAAAGCCTCAAGCACGCGGGGCGTCGCCAAGAAGCAGCTAGGCCCGACTTCGCGCATATCGGCGAGCATGGTGTCCGAGGATTCGGGGCAACAAACGCAGTAACCCACCACCATCGGCTGAACGTAGCTGAACAGGCACTGGCCGATCCAACCCGGCGGCAGGTAGGCCATCGCCACGTCGCTGTCGGTCAGCCCGTCCGCTGCGGCCGCGACACTCGCGCGATCAATCAGCGACGCGTGCGTGAGAACAACGCCTTTTGCAGGCCCCGTCGTGCCGGAGGTGAAGAACAGAAATGCCGCATCCTGGCCGGCACCGCGTTCGGCTTCGGCCTGCAGGAAGTCAGACTTCGAAGATGCGAGTTCACGCCCCTGCTGCAGGAGCGCGGAATAGCTGATAACCTGCTCCCACTTGTAATGTCGCATGCCGCGGTCTTTGTCATAGACAATGCAGCGGATGGTCGGACAGCGAGGCAGGATTTCGAGCAGCTTGTCGACCTGCTCCTGATTTTCCGCAAATACATGGGTGATTTCCGCCCGCTGAATCGGAAGCACCAGTTCTTCGGCAGTCGCGTCTTGATAAAGCGGCACAGCGACGGCACCCAGCCACTGGGCGGCACACATTGCGGCATACAGACGGGGCCGATTATCACCGACCAGCGCGACGTGCGCGCCGCGCTCCAGTCCTCGCGCGGACAGCGCCGCCGCCAGCGCTTTCACCTCGTCAGACAGGTCGCGCCATGTGGTGGTGCGCCAGATACCCCGGCTTTTCTCGCGGATGGCCGGAAGCTCGCCGCGCACCATGGAATTGTGAAGGAGCAATTTCGGGAAAGTATCTTTTCCGGCTTTGTCAGTTGTCATTCGCTTCTGCCCCGATTCCAGCCTGTCGTTCATCCCGCCCGGAATGCCGTTCGCATCCGATACGAGCAGAGCCGCGCAACCATTCCAGACGCGCCGAAGCGCCTGAAGAGTTGCAACTGAAATGTCGGGTTGTTTCGACGCAGAAGCGCCGCGACCAGCGTGCGCCACAGAACAAGATCACAAACCAGCGCACGGCAGAACCGTCACGAGGTACGACCTCATTCATCCGACACAGTGGATCGATCGATGCCGATCCTTATCCGTGACGGAGCTCCCTCCCCTTCAGCCACCCAACTAGACAGCAACGTTTGTGCCAGTTGAGCGCGTGAGGCAAAACAACAGCTTACCGCAATGCATGAAAATCAATCCGGACAAATTGGCTGAAACGCCAAGGACAATTTGTCCTCGCCCGCTCAAGCTGCTTCGGGCAGCCAGATTGTGAACGTCGTCCCGCGTCCCGGCTCGCTCTCCGCAGAGATCTTGCCGCCCTGCCGTGTCACCAGCTTCTGGCTGATGGAAAGACCAAGACCCGTTCCCTGCTGCCGCTTGGTGGTGAAGAAGGGATCGAAGACTTTCTGCATGACGTCGGAACTCATCCCGATGCCGGTGTCGGACACTTCAATTGAAAGACCTGGCTTACCATCCATATCCATGTCTGCAGAACGCAGCGTGAGGACGCCACCGTCGGGCATGGCGTGGATGGCATTGACAACAAGATTGACAATGACCTGCTGCAATTCAGTGCGATTCATAAGGACAAAACGGGTCGCGTGATCGCTTCTGGAAACTTCGATTTCCGCCTTGTTGAGCAGATGTCGCACGAGAGGTAAACAGTCGGAAATCACATTGTCCGCGGCGTGACGCTCAACATAGCCTGCGTACTCTTCCGGCTTCGCAAATTGCAGCAGCTTTGTCACGATCTGGCTAATGCGGTGAATCTGCTCATCGAGCAACCGAAACTCCGTCCGGGCAATGTCCGCCTTATCTCCCATCAAATTGCGAACAACATCCAGATTTCCTTGCATGACGGCAACCGGGTTATTGATTTCGTGCGCGACGCCGGCAGTGATCTCACCGATCGTGGCGAGCTTTTCAGAGACAATCAACTGCTTGGTCGTCGCCTCAAGCTGCCGATTTGCAAGCTGGAGTTCTCGTGTGCGTTCATCGACGCGTGTATTGAGTTCCTCGTTCCATTTGCGCAGCGCGCGGTCGCGCTCCTGTAACTGATCAAGCAAATTGTCGAGATGGAGCGCGACCCTTCCAATTTCATCATTGGCCACCGGAATGTCCGTGCGCGCTCCGAGATCTCCACTTTCGACTTTCGAGATCGTATCGGTCATCCGCTCGAGCGGCTTGAAGATTGCCCGCGCCCAGCGAAGAAAAATCGGCACGCTCGCGGCTGTCATGACGAGGAACACAAGCAGGATCGTTAACAGGATCGCGTACCTGGCTTGCGTAAACGGCTTTTCCAGAAAACCGACATAGAGCATTCCGACCCGCTTGCCATAGCTGTCAACGATCGGCTCGTATGCCGATATGTACCAATCGTTTACGACGAAGGCCCTATCCAGCCACACCTTGCCCTGATCGAGTACGGCGGACCGCACGACGCTGGATACGCGCGTTCCGAGTGCGCGGCGCCCTTCGAACAGACGGACATTGGTGGTCACGCGCACATCGTCCAGGAACAGCGTGGCCGTTCCCTGGCTTCCCTCCGGAAGGCTGGCGGCGCGATAGACCAGATCGTTGATCGTATCGATAAACTCCAGATTTGTGTTTAGAAGCAGCCCCCCGACGAGCGCTGCCGGCCGTTGTGCCCCAAGCGAGACCGGGCTCGCCGAATGAACCAGCATGCCCCGCGTTTCCACGACACGATCGGTCGGGACGGCGTTCGGGGTTTCCACCAGTTCGAGCTTCGCCCGCCACGTCAATCCGGGTGCGATTGCGCCAAGTTCCTCACTTGTGAAGATGTCAATCGCGGTTGACGGAGATCCGTTGAGAGCGGATGAAACAACCGGCCAGTTTTTTCTGATGTTCGGAGATTCGAATTCAGGAGCAGAAGCGACGATATTGCCATCGCGATCCGTGAGATAAAGAAAATCCAGACGGAGCGCGACGCGTCTTACCTCGAGCAGTTCAGTCAGCGCCGTCTTCTCTTCCTTGCTGACGACATCGCGAAACTGGGCGGACTGGCCAAGCGCCTTTATATGCTCGCCCGTATACTCGAGAATTCGGGCCAGATACTGATGAGCGATGGTGAGATCGCCATTGACCTTCGAGATCAGCGTTGCGTTGAACTGCTCATTCCATCTCGCGATAGCGACGCCCAGCAAAAGCGGCAGAATGACCAGCATCGGCAACAATGCGATGGCGAGGAGCCGGAAGCGAACGGATCGGCCCGTAATCTTCGACACGAGACTGACCGCCCGCTTAGACATTCCACAACGCAGCTTTGCGATCGATTGTCTTGCGTGAAACACCCAGCCTGCGAGCTGCTTCGTCCTTGTTTCCGCCGGTCTCCCTCAGAACCGCGAGGATATGGCGTTGCTCCATATCGGCGAGACTGTCGGTTGCAGCGCTTTCGGTCTGGACCTGCCCTCCAAAATCGTCGGGAAACATTCCGAGGATCAAGGTGCGCTCAATCAGATTCCGCAGTTCGCGGACATTGCCGGGCCAATCGTAGCGGGCGAGCGCCGCGCGAACAGAATCATCGATGGGGACCGGCGGCATGCCAAGTTGCTGCGAGAGCTTGCCCATGAACAGCGTTGCGAGTTCCTGTACGTCGTCCTCGCGATCCTTGAGAGGAGGCAGGCGAATTTGCATCACGTTGATGCGAAAGAAGAGATCGGCCCGAAAACGCCCCTTATCGACTTCCTTTTCAAGTTCCGCGTTGGTGGCGAAGACAAACCTCAGGTCGACAGGCACCTCGCGCTCCGAACCCACAGGACGCACGCGCCGATCCTCCAGAACACGCAGCAACTTGCTCTGCATCGCCGGCGGGAGTTCGCCGACCTCGTCAAGAAATAGCGTGCCGCCCTTGGCGTACGTGAAAAGCCCCTCCCGCACCGTTTCCGCGCCAGTGAAGGCGCCTTTGACATGTCCAAAGAACTCAGTCTCCACCATGTCATGAGGGATAGCCGCGCAGTTCACGGGGACAAACGGCTTCTCGGCGCGGTCCGAGAGCGAGTGAATCGAACGCGCTGCCACTTCCTTCCCCGTCCCGGACTGGCCCGTCAGCAGAACCGATGTTGGCAGTCGCGCCACACGCGCCAGCGTATCGCGCACACGCTGAATCGTCGACGAATTGCCAATCAATCTGTCGCGCAGCAGTACATGGTCCGACGTCGATCGAAGCTCGTAGCGCAGAACGTAGTTTTCGCGTTGAAGTCTGACCCGGTCCAGACATCGCGCAAC
The DNA here is from genome assembly GCF_001006325.2 of Afipia massiliensis. Classification (NCBI taxonomy): domain Bacteria; kingdom Pseudomonadati; phylum Pseudomonadota; class Alphaproteobacteria; order Hyphomicrobiales; family Nitrobacteraceae; genus Afipia; species Afipia massiliensis. The sequence goes on from NZ_LBIA02000001.1 coordinate 734,347, forward strand.
CGCGTTCAGAATCTGGTTGGAGCGAAAGGGCTTCAACACGAAATCCACAGCCCCGGCCTGCAAGGCCCGGATTGCCGTCTCAAGATCGGCATAGGCCGTCATGAGAATGGCATCGGAAAAGAAGCCAATCGTGCGCTGCTCGGAGAGCCAGTCGACTCCGTTCCGGCCGGGCATGATATTGTCCAGGATCACGACATCGAAGTGATTGGCGTCGAGTTTGCGGGATGCCTCTTCGGTATCAGCAGCTTCCTCGATGCGCTTGCAGCGTGGCCCGAGCGTGCGCACAAGAAAATTGCGCATACCCGGCTCGTCGTCGACGATCAAAATCGAGGCCTGCGCGAGCCACGGACCGAATTCCGGATCGCCCAGAGGCTCATGACCCTTCCGCGCCGTTTCCGCTCCCACGCAAATCCCCCCGAGCCCACGGCACCAAACGGATCGCCTGTTCAATCTTTTGTCAACAACACAATCGTACGAGAGCCACGCGCCCCTTCCCAAACTATCCGAAAGTCTGACTTCACCGATGAACGCGGCGGCTATCCTGCTGCAACGCAGCGAAAGACGTCAGACGCTTAAGGTGATCAGCCAGTCGTGCTCAGCGAGTTGCAGTTCCAGAAGCGCTGCCTCGCTACTCCTCTCTGAATGCGCGATTGATCTGATCCTTCAGCGGCTTTACGAGATAAGAAATCACCGTGCGCTCACCGTCGAGATTGGTGCCTTCGCGTTCCAGCGCCATCATACGCTGGATGGAGACAAGTCCCTTCTCCCAAAGCTCACGAACACCTTTGAGCTCGCGCTCAATCAGGGCGATGCCCCGCACCTTCGCGTCTTCCTGGGCAACCAGACCGCGCACCTCTTTCTCGTATTGCACGACGCGCTCCCGAAGCTGCGCCTTCTTGCCCAGGCGAGCCTCGCGGCGAAGTTCAAACAGCTTGCGCTCACCCGCCATGAGTTGTGCGATGACAGGATCACTTATGCGTCTGGTCAATTCAGATGGAAATGAAATCCTCTCCGCCTCGTCGCGCTCCGCTTCAAGTCTCGCTCGCCGCGCAGCGAACTCATCGAGCCGCTTGGTGACAATGGCGAGATTCGCCCGGGTCTGCGTCGCATCGAGCCGCTTGACCACATCGCCCATGATGACGCGCTGTCCCTCACGCACCAGGATTTCGCCGATCCCTAAGCCCTTCTACAACCGTGGATGTTTAGAGAATCTCCAAGAACTGGAAAAATCGTGAGCCAGCGCTCAATAACCTTGTCATTGTGCGATCGGTGCAGACGTCGCATAGGGCGCGAAATGCGATCGCGATTCGTCGATGTTCAACGCGCGCCCGATTGGCGGAAACGCCCGCTGCGGACAATCCAGCCGCTCGCAGACCTTGCAGCCCATGCCGATCGGCGTCGCCACCGCCGGATCGATATTCAACCCCTGTGAGTAGACGATGCGTTCGGCGTGACGCACATCGCAGCCCAGCGCTACGGCGAATGTCTTCGCGGGCGCGCCATAGCCGCCCTGCCCGTGCGACACGGTCCGTGCGATCCATAGATATGTCCGCTCGTCCGGCATTCGCGCCAGTTGCGTCAGGACGCGACCCGGATTCGCAAACGCCTCGTAGACGTTCCACAATGGGCAGGTTCCGCCGACACGGGAGAAATGGAAGTCGGTTGCGGATTGCCGCTTTGAGATATTTCCCGCACGATCGACCCGGATGAAGAAAAAGGGGATGCCGCGCGCATTTGGCCGCTGCAGCGCGCTCAACCGGTGGCAGACGGTCTCGAACCCGACACCGAAACGATGCCCCAGCAATTCGATGTCATAGCGCCAGCGCTCCGCTTCGCTCAGAAATACCGTGTAAGGCAAAACCATCGCGCCGGCGAAATAATTGGCAAGGCCGATGCGAGCCAACCCTCGCGCGTCGTCATTGGTGAAGCCGGCCTTGTCGATGATCGAGCGCAACTCGTTGTCGAACTCCAGGATGGCGATCTGTGTGGCGAACTGAAAAGCCTGCTGGCCGGGCCGCAAACGCCGCGACAATCGCATGACCTTCGCGCGCGCATCGAATTTCCGTTGCGTCCCGGATGGCAGTTCGTCGAACGTGTCGAACACTGCTTTGACGCCGTGACGGCTTTCGAGATAGGCGGCGAGCGCTGGCGCCATCTGCCCGATGGGAAATTTCATCCGCATGGCGATGGCTTCGGCTGCCTCGTCCAGTTCCGGAATGTGATTGTTGTGCGCGTAGAAAAAATCGCGCACCTCTTCGAACGGCGTCGATGGCAGGATCGCGGACGCCGCCTGACGGTCCTCGCCGAGCCGCGCGGACAGTGCCGCACTTTGTTCAGTGGCTAAACGGTATTTGCGATTCAGCGTCACCAGCGCGCGCCCCACCGCCGGCATGTTCAGCGCAAGTTCGCGCAAGTCGGCTGTCGCAATGGTCTCGCCGAGCGCCGGATCGGCCAGCGCCTCGCGCAGATCGGCAATCAACCGCGCCTCGTCATCATCAGAAAACGACTGCACGTCCAGACCGAAGGCGGAGTTCAGCGCGAGCAGCACCGGCAGCGTCAGCGGCCGCTGGTTGTTCTCCAGTTGATTCAGGTAGCTCAGCGAAATGCCGAGCTTGGCGGCGAGCGCCGCCTGCGTCAGCCGCCGCTCCTCGCGAAGCCGTTTCAGCCGCACGCCCATGAAAGTCTTTTTCATTGGACAGCCTCACTTTGCAGACTTTGCAAACTCGACCACGAACCTTCGCAAAACTTCGCTATTTCAGGTATTTTCAAGCACTTCGCTATGCAGATATTGCGAAGTTCTGACGGAATAACAAGCCGTCCGGAGCGCTCCCGATGCAATTATCTGCAAAAGCCGCCGAGCCAGCCCAGGAAACCCGTTTCGTCGAAATGGTGTTTCCCGGCCTGTCCAATCACTACGGCACACTGTTCGGCGGCAATGCGCTGAACCTGATGGGTAAGGCCGCATTCGTCGCCGCCGCGCGGCATGCCCGCTGCAACGTGGTGATGGCGACATCCGACAAGATCGAATTCCACCAGCCGATCCCCGTCGGCGAGTTGATCGAGATCGTCGCCCGCGTCGAGCGCGAGGGCCGTAGCTCAATGACGGTGTCGGTGGAGATGATCCGCGAAAATCTCGCCAGCGGGCAACGCGATGTCGTGACCCGCGGAAATTTCGAGATGGTTGCCGTCAACGAGCACGGCCGGCCGGTCGCCATCGCGCAAAGCGCTCCACTCAATCTGAAACATCAACTGACCTGAACAGGGAAGACAACCGTGAAGCAGCATACCGTTCGCACCTACAAGTCCGCAGAACCGCTCAATCGCGCCGATCAGCTCGCCTGGAAGATCGCTGAGGTCGCATCCGATCCGGTGGCGGTCGAGACCGAGGTGGTCGAGATGATCGGCAACCGCATCATTGACAACGCTGCGGTCGCAGCGGCTTCAGTGGCGCGCCGTCCGGTCGCGAGCGCGCGGGCGCAGGCGGAGGCGCACCCATTCCAGCCGGGCGCGACAGTGTTTGGCCTCAACAAGAGTCAGCGTATCTCGCCGGAATGGGCCGCGTGGGCCAACGGCGTGGCTGTGCGTGAACTGGATTTCCACGACACCTTCCTCGCGGCCGATTACTCGCACCCCGGCGACAACATTCCGCCGATCCTCGCCGTCGCGCAGCACTGCGGACTGTCCGGCGCGGATCTCGTTCGCGGCCTCGCGACGGGATACGAGATTCAGGTCGATCTGGTGAAGGGCATTTGCCTGCACGAGCACAAGATCGATCACATCGCGCATCTCGGCCCGTCGGCCGCCGCGGGCATCGGCACTCTGCTGAACCTGCCGACCGAGACGATCTATCAGGCGGTGCAGCAGGCGCTGCATGTCACCACCACGACGCGCCAGTCACGCAAGGGCGAAATCTCGAGCTGGAAGGCTTATGCGCCGGCCTTCGCAGGGAAGATGGCGATCGAAGCTGTCGACCGCGTGCTGCGCGGCGAAGGCGCACCATCGCCGGCGTGGGAAGGTGAAGATGGCTTCATCGCGTATCTGCTGAGCGGCTCGAAGGCGCAATACATCGTGCCGCTGCCTGAGAAAGGCGAGCCGAAGCGTGCGATCCTCGACACTTACACCAAGGAGCATTCCGCCGAATATCAGAGCCAGGCGCTGATCGATCTGGCGCGGCGCATGGGTCCGAAGATCGGCGACCTGTCGAAGGTGGAAAGCATCGTCATCCACACCAGCCACCACACCCACTACGTGATCGGAACCGGCGCCAACGATCCGCAGAAGATGGACCCGAAGGCGAGCCGCGAAACCCTCGACCACTCCATCATGTACATCTTCGCCGTCGCGCTCGAGGACGGCGGCTGGCATCACGAGAAATCCTACGCGCCGGAACGCGCCAACCGCGAGAGGACCGTGGCGCTGTGGCACAAGATCTCCACGGTGGAAGATCCGGAATGGACGCGCCGCTATCACAGCCACGATCCGAAAGAAAAAGCCTTCGGCGGCCGCGTCGTCGTTACGCTGAAAGGCGGCTCGGTCGTCAGCGACGAACTCGCGGTGGCCGACGCGCATCCGCTTGGCGCGCGGCCCTTCAAACGGCCGGACTACATCAAGAAATTCCGCACGCTCTCGGACGGCATCATTGCGCCGTCGGAACAGGATCGCTTCATCGCCACGGTGGAGCGGCTGACGTCGCTGAAGGCGGATGAACTGACCGACCTCACATTCACCGTCGATGCGAAACTGCTCGGCAGCCGCACGACGCACGGCATCTTCGATTGGCACCACGATGCGCCGGCAAAGCGCGCAGCCGCCCGGTAAGGAGGACCATGCGATGGACGTGAAACCTGCTCCCAAAAAATCGGTGGCGCTGTCCGGCGTGGTCGCCGGCAACACCGCGCTGTGCACCGTGGGCCGCACCGGCAACGATCTGCATTATCGCGGTTACGACATTCTTGACGTCGCCGAGACCTGCGAGTTCGAGGAGATCGCGCATCTGCTGGTTCACGGCAGCCTGCCGACCGTATCGGAACTGCGCAACTACAAGGCCAAGCTGAAGTCCCTGCGCGGCCTTCCGGTGGCGGTGCTGCGCAGTCTCGAACTGCTGCCCGCCGCGGCGCATCCAATGGATGTGATGCGAACCGGCGTCTCGGCGCTGGGCTGCATCCTGCCGGAGGTGCACGACCACGGTCAGCCTGGCGCGCGGGATATCGCGGATCGGCTGATGGCGTCGCTCGGGTCGATGCTGCTGTACTGGCATCACTACGCCCATCACGGCCGCCGCATCGAGGTCGAGACCGATGACGATTCCATCGGCGCGCACTTCCTGCACCTGCTCCATGGCAGAAAGCCCTCGGCGTCGCATGAGCGCGCGATGCACACCTCGCTCATTCTTTACGCCGAGCATGAGTTCAACGCCTCGACGTTTACCGCCCGTTCGATCGCAGGCACCGGCTCGGACATGTATTCGGCGATCAGCGGCGCCATCGGCGCGCTGCGCGGACCCAAGCACGGCGGCGCCAACGAGGTCGCGTTCGAGATTCAGAAACGTTACGACAGCGCGGATCAGGCAGAGGCGGACATCCGCCGCCGCGTGGAGGCCAAAGAGGTTGTGATCGGATTCGGGCATCCCGTCTATACGATTGCCGATCCGCGCAACAAGGTCATCAAGGAGGTCGCGCGGCGTCTCAGCATCGAGGGCGGCAGCATGAGGATGTTCGAGATCGCGGACCGGATCGAGGCCGTGATGGCGGAGACCAAGAAGATGTTCGCCAATCTCGACTGGTTCAGCGCGGTGTCCTATCACGCCATGGGTGTTCCGACCGCGATGTTCACGCCGCTGTTTGTGATTTCGCGGACGTCCGGCTGGGCCGCACATGTGATCGAACAGCGCATCGACAACAAGATCATCCGGCCGTCGGCGAATTATGTCGGTCCGGAAAATCTGACATTCGTGCCGCTCGACGAACGGGGCAAGGCGCCCTCTTCGGTCCGGGCCGCCTGACGGCCATCCTAAGGAAATCCTATATGCCTTATCTCGTTGCCTCCGATCTTCCCGCCGAAAGCGCGGGTCGCCGCTTCCGCGCATTGCTGCAGCGTCCGGAAATACTCCGGCTGCCGGGCGCTCATAATGGTATGGCGGCTCTTCAGGCGAAAGCCGCAGGCTTCGAGGCGCTGTATCTGTCCGGCGCGGCGATGACGGCCTCAATGGGCCTGCCGGATCTTGGCGTCATCACGGTGGATGAAGTCGCGTTTTTCGTCCGCCAGATCGTGCGCGCATCAGGCCTGCCGCTGCTGGTCGATGGCGACACCGGTTACGGCGAGGCGCTCAACGTCATGCACATGGTGCGGACCTTCGAGGAAGCGGGCGCTGGCGCGGTGCATCTCGAGGACCAGCTCCTGCCCAAGAAATGCGGACACCTGAACGACAAGAAACTTGCTGACGCCCACGATATGGCTGCGAAGGTCGCCGCTGCCGCGAAAGCGCGCCGCGATCTGGTCATCATCGCGCGCACCGACGCGGCCGCGAGCGAGGGGTTGGACGGTGCGGTGGCGCGCGCGAAGCTCTACATGGAGGCCGGCGCCGATGCGATTTTCCCCGAGGCGCTGAACACTGCCGAGATGTTTCGCGCGTTTGCAAAGCGCATGCCCGGCGTGCCGTTGTTGGCGAACATGACCGAATTCGGCAAAACGCCGTTCTTCACGGCAGCCGAATTTCAGGAGATGGGCTACCGGATGGTGATCTGGCCGGTGTCGTCGCTGCGCGTCGCCAACAAGGCCCAGCAGGAACTCTATGCGGCCATTGCCCGCGACGGCGGCACCCACAAGGCTGTGGACCGGATGCAGACCCGCGCCGAACTCTACGACATGATCGGCCTTCATGAGTACGAAGCGCTGGATGCTTCGATTGTCCAGACCATTGTTCCGGAGAGCATGCCGCAGCGGTAACTGAGTTGGCTGTATAAACTTTCAATAGATCTTGATTGGATGACATTCCATCACAGCTTGCGCGTAGAACCAATCAGCGGCCACGTGGGATGTCGCACAGCAGCCTCGAAGCCCTGTTCGGCGAGCTGCTTGAAATGAAAGGCTTTTTGGGGCTGACGGGTCTTGGTAGCGAGAGAGGGACTCGAACCCCCGACCCCAGGATTATGATTCCCGTGCTCTAACCAGCTGAGCTACCTCGCCACAGTTCGAACCACCTTCGCGGTCGCGAACGGCGGCATATAAGAAGTCACCCAAATGCCTGTCAAGCAATGACCGCGCCCTCTCCCATCTTATTGGTTTTTCACACGCAATTAGCCGCGTAGAGCGCTTCGCGAGGCCTAAAAACCTCACTTTGGCCGCACCGAGAGATCGCCGCCGGGGCTGCCGGGCGGCGGAATCACCTTCATCGCTCCGCCCTGCGGGGTCGGGGCATGCATTTCGGGATCGACGCCGGGCGGAGGACACAGCACGCCGTCGGATTTCGCCAGCCTGTCACCCAGCGATTCCGGGGCGCGGCCGGTCGTGGTGCCGCGCGGGGCGATAGTCCCTTCACGCGGAACCGCCTCGGTCGGCACGCAGTTCGTTGCCGCACGAGCGGGATTGGGCGGCGCGGTTTGCGCCTGCGGCGTCGATGGCGCCGGCGGCGCCTGCGCGAAACTCACAGCAGGCAGCAGCACCAGCGCAGCACTCATCGCTATCGGGAGTTTCATTGTCATGGTGGGGAAACGGCACAGCGGCGCGGATGTTCCCGGCGGCATGATCCCGCAAGGCATGCCCTCGGGTTTGACCCGAGGGTGGGAGCCGGTTTTCAGATCAGATCATGCCGAACCAGCAAGGCAAACGCGCGTGGCGAGCGCTGTCAGCCCTTGCGATAACGGATCAGCGAAAAGTGTCCCATCGGCGGCATCGGGCGGCGCTCGACCAGCGTGACGCCGCCATGCCTCAAAGCCCAGTTCACCAGCCGCTCCCACGGGAATTCCGGACGCCAGCCCAGCCTGCGCGCCAGCGGCGCGAAGCACATCTCGAAGACTTTGCGCGGACCGCTTTCCGCGCCGATGTGGTTGACCAGAATAAGTTCGCCGCCCGGCTTCAGCACGCGCATGAAATCGTCGAGCGTCGCTTCCGGATCGGGCACAGCGGTGATCACATATTGCGCCACCACCGCATCGAACGCCTCGTCCGGAAACGCGAGATTCTTTGCGTCCATCACCGACAGGGTTTCGACGTTGGTAAGGTTCTGCGCGCGCACGCGCTCCTGCGCCTTGCGCAGCATCGGTTCGGAAATATCCACGCCATGCAGCCTGGTGCTGCGCGAATAATCCGACAGCGACAGTCCGGTGCCGACGCCGACGTCGAGCACACATCCACCGATCGCATCTGCCAGAGCGATGGTCGACTTGCGGCCTTCGTCAAAAACCTTGCCGAACACCATGTCGTAAACCGGCGCCCACGCGGCATAGGCTTTCGCTACTCCGGCCCGATCGATGTCGTTGGTCATGTCCCCGCCCTGTTACGCAATACTTGTTATTGTTCCGGCACGATCCGCGCCGAAAATCTCACCATTCTTGGAGGATCAGAAGCATTTTGGCCAGCATGATCTAATCCGAAAACCGGTGTCCACTTTTCGGGATCATGCTATCCGGCAAGGGCTTCGCGCAGCCCCGGCGCGGGCTGGACCATGCGCGGCGCAGCGCTGATGAAGCCGCCGCCGAGAACGCGGGCCTGTCCGGCAGGCGCATCGTAGAACACGCAGGCCTGTCCCGGCGAAACGCCTTCCTCGCCATCGACCAGTTCGACCTCGTAAGTCCCGCCGACACGGCGCAGCCAGGCCGGCTGCGGCGGACGGGTGGAGCGCACCTTGACGAACAGTTCGAGGCCCTCGCCGATCGCGCGGTCGAGTTCGCCGTCGCCGATCCAGTTGACGTCGCGCAGCATGATCTTGCGCACGTTCAGCGCCTCGCGCGGTCCAACCACGACGCGGCGCGTCTCCGCGTCGAGATGCACGACATAAAGCGGCGCGCTTGCCGCGATGCCGAGGCCACGGCGCTGGCCGACGGTGAAACCGACGATGCCCTGATGGCGGCCGAGCACACGGCCGTTGAGATCGACGATGTCGCCGGGCTCCATCGCCTTCGGCTTCAGCCGTTCGATCACGTCGGTATAGCGGCCGGTCGGCACGAAGCAGATGTCCTGGCTGTCGTGCTTGTCCGCAACCGACAGTCCGAACCGGCGCGCCAGTTCGCGGGTCTGCGCCTTGGTCATGTCGCCGAGCGGGAAGCGTACATCGGCGAGTTGGTCCTGCGTCGTCGCGAACAGGAAGTAGCTCTGGTCGCGGTCGGCATCCGCGGCGCACACCAGCGCGCGCGATCCATCCGGCTGGCGGCGCGACGCGACGTAATGTCCGGTGGCGAGCGCCTTGGCGCCGAGTTCGCGCGCGGTCGCAAGCAGATCGCGAAACTTGATCGAACGGTTGCACTCGATGCACGGCACAGGCGTCTCGCCGTGCACGTAGCTCTCGGCGAAGCTCTCGATCACCGACTCGCGAAAGCGGCTCTCATAGTCCAGCACGTAATGCGGAATGCCGAGACGCGCCGCGACATCGCGCGCGTCGTGAATATCCTGACCGGCGCAGCACGCGCCCTTGCGGTGGGTCGCCGCGCCATGGTCGTAAAGCTGCAGCGTGATGCCGACCACGTCATAGCCTTCGGCCTTCAGCAGCGCAGCCGTCGCCGAGGAATCGACGCCGCCGGACATGGCGACAACGACCCGGGTGTCTTCCGGGCGACCTTCGAGGTCGAGGCTGTTGAGCATGAGTGAGGCCGATCTTGCTGTTGCCGGGAACCACTTTGGTCGCCCGCAACCGGTCATTTCAGGTGCTCTTTATCTATAGTCCGACCGTAGCTGAGGCAATCGCGGCCCGCCTTGATCTATTCCAATGAAACCCGCCCCTTTTTGAGGGGGAAATTCTTGCCGCCGGGCAGAAAGCCCCCGGCCCCGCGCCCCATGCCGGCTCCCATAGATTTACTTAAGTTATTGAAATTACTTATATTTTTAATATTCTCCTGGTGGCCCGGTCCTTGCTGAACAGATGAAGCAATCAATCTGAAAGGCCGCCCGTGTTCAGCGTTACCCCGGAACCAGCCGTATCCAAGCCCGCCTATGACCCGCAGGCCAGACAGGCGCGCGCCGATCAGCCGCCGTCGGACGATTTTGCCGCACTGGTGGACAGCAATGCCGCGGCGGCCTCCGAGACAGACCGTCCGGCTCGCCCGGCACCGGATGCGCCGCGCCGTGATACGCACGGAACCAACGCACCCGCGCAGAACAACGACCGGCCGCAGGCCGATGCTTCCACATCATCGTCTAATAAAGAGTCCGGCACGGCAAAGCAGGATGCCCAGTCATCCGCACCAGCCGATGCAACCGGCAACACATCCACGGACAAGACCAAAGCCGCGTCTGGCGACTCCAAAACCGAAGACAAGCCGCAGGATGGCAGCGCTGAGAGCGACGCAGCCGTGGCCGCTGTGACGCCGGTGATTCCAGCCATCGTGACCGATCCCGTCGCGGTCGTGATCGCCGCGGCGGCAGCGCCAGTTGCAACGGGCGACGAGACAGCAACAGCAACAACCGTTGCGGCAACAGCCGCTATCGCAAGTGCCTCCGCCGTCACCACGCCTGTCGATCCGTCGGCGGCGCAAACGCCCGGCACTGCAAAACCCGACACCACCGGCGCGACCGTCACAACCGCCGTGACAACTCCGGCGGTTGAAACCACCGCGCCGGAAACCGCCGCCGCGACGATCTCCGTTGCTGCGACCGTCATCAAGTCCGACAGCGGCAAGACCGAAGTCACCGCGAAGGATGGCGAGGCCGCACCCGCCAAGGACGGCAAGGACAGCAAGCTGGCCGCCGATCCGTCGGCCAAGCCGGTATCGGATCAGGCCATCAAACCGGAAACCGGCGCGGCGAACACCGACGACAAGCCGGCGCAGCACCAGCAGGCAACTGCGGAATCCGGCAAGGCCGACACCGAGAAGCATGCCGGCAAGACTGCGCCGCAAGCCGAACACAACGCCACGGCTCCCACGCCGCAACAGACGCTGCTGACCGATCCGGGCTTGCTGCCTCCCACCGGCATTCAGCCGCAACCGATCCAGACCCATGCCGCCAATCTGACCGCGATCGCGGTGCCGACGGCGAATACCGCGCTCGCGGACAGTGCGCCGGTGCCGCTGAACGGTCTCGCGGCGGACATCGCGCTGCGCGCGGCCGGCGGCAACAGCCGTTTCGACATCCGTCTCGATCCCGCCGAGCTGGGCCGCATCGATGTGCGCCTCGACGTCGACAAGCACGGCAACGTCACCTCGCATCTGACGGTGGAGCGTCCGGCGACGCTGGACATGCTGCGTAACGATGCGCCGAGGCTTCAGCAGGCACTGGAAGACGCCGGCTTGAAGACCGGCGACTCGGGATTGCAGTTCAGCCTGCGCGACCAGTCATCGTCCGGCCGCGATAGCGACAACGGCTCGGGCCGCAATTCCCAGCGCGTTGTCATCGCCGAAGAAGACACCGTGCCCGCGCAGGTCGCTGGGCGAACCTACGGCCGCATGCTCGGAGCGAGCAGCGGCGTCGATATCAGGATCTGAGGAGAGATCATCATGGCGGTTGATGCAACCACAGCGCCGATACCGACATCGGACATCACGACAAACAACTCTTCCGGCTCGAGTTCGACGAGCGGCAGCAGCACCGGCATCGCGGATAATTTTCAATCCTTCCTGATGCTGCTGACCACCCAGCTGCAGAACCAGAATCCGATGGACCCGCTGGATACCAACCAGTTCACCCAGCAGCTTGTGCAGTTCGCGCAGGTCGAACAGCAATTGAAGTCGAACAGCCAGCTCGAAGCGCTGGTCAAGATCGAGAAGACCGCGCAATCGACCCAGGCGCTGGTGTTCGTCGGCCAGACCGTGGCGGTTGACGGCAGCACCGCGCATTTCGACGGCAACGCCACCTGGAATTTCAGCGCGCCGTCGAACTCGAGCGCGACCATTACCATCACCAATTCAGCGGGCCAGACCGCCTACACCGGCAGCTTCGCCATCGGCTCCGGCAATTCCAGTTTCGTCTGGGACGGCAAGGGCGCCGACGGCACCAAGTGGCCGGCCGGCGACTACAAGATGACGGTCACGGCGAAGGACAGCAACGACAAGGACGTCGCGATCTCCACCGAAGTTCAGGGCACTGTTGATTCCGTCGATCTCACCGCGAGCCCGGCGCTGCTGTCGATCGGCGGCAAGAACTACACGCTCGAACAGATCAAGCGCGTCGTGCGGCCTCCCGCATCGAGCTGATGCGGCTGGCACCAGCCTGAAAGTTGTTCGTCATTGCGAGGAGCAAAGCGACGAAGCAATCCAGTCTCTTCTTGTCGCTCTGGATTGCTTCGCTTCGCTCGCAATGACGGTGCGGATTCCTTTCGTGACAGCTCATTTCTGCATCCTGTAGGCCGGTCCCTCACGGAACCGGCCTGTCCCGTTTTGGGCAGATCGAAGGAGAATCGTATTGGAGGCTTGGGTTTAGGTAAATTTTAAGCCGCCGGGGGTAGGTTGTTCCCACGAGTTCAGTTGTTTCGAGTTTGTGAGTACACCATGACAGAACCCCACCGCCCGAGGGTGAAGTACGTCATCGGGCCAGATGGCAGTCCGCTGACGATCGCGGATCTACCTGCGCCCGGTACCAAACGGTGGGTCATCCGCCGTAAGGCCGAGGTTGTGGCTGCCGTACGCGGTGGTCTCCTCTCTCTTGAGGAAGCCTGCAGCCGTTACACCCTGACGGTTGACGAATTCCTGTCCTGGCAGTTCTCCATCGACCAGCACGGTCTGGCCGGATTGCGCACCACCCGCATCCAGCAGTACCGCCAGTAAGTTTCCGGCGCTCGCGCCCCCTTTTCATTGCAATTTTCCGAAAACCAGCTCCCTCACGGGAAGCTGGCTTTCGTCATTTCCTCTTTTTCTCCTCAGCCGTTAACCGGCGTTAACCATATTGAAACCATAGATAGGCAAATTCTGCCCAGTCGGTGCGTGGCACCGAATCTGTGGGGCTGGTTCGTTGCAGGGTCTGTTTTCCTTCCTGAAAGGTCTGGGCGCGGCGCGGATGGCGGCTATGGCCGCCGTAACGCTGGCGCTCATTGGTTTCTTCGGCTTCGTCATCATGCGGGTCACCACGCCGCCGATGGCCACCCTGTTCACCGACCTCAGCTATGAAGACTCCTCAGCGATCATCAAGGATCTGGAACGCCAGGGCATTCCCTACGAGATGAAGAACGAAGGCGCCGTGATCCAGGTGCCGAAGGACAAGATCACCCGGCTGCGCATGAAGCTCGCTGAAGGCGGTCTGCCCAAGGGCGGCGGCATCGGTTACGAGATTTTCGACAAGTCCGACGCGCTCGGCTCCACCAGCTTCGTCCAGAACATCAATCATCTGCGCGCCCTCGAAGGCGAACTGGCCCGCACCATCAAGGCCATCGACCGCATCCAGGCGGCGCGGGTGCATCTGGTTCTGCCGGAACGGCCGCTGTTCTCGCGCGAAACCCCGGAGCCATCGGCCTCCATCGTGCTGCGAGTCCGCGGCGCGCTCGAGCCGCAACAGGTCCGCGCCATCCGTCATATCGTCGCCTCCGCCGTCAACGGCATGAAGGCGCAGCGCGTCTCCATCGTCGACGAAAGCGGTCAGTTGCTGGCCAACGGCGCGGCCGGCGACGGCGCGGCCGACGGCGGCAGCGGCGACGAGCGGCGTGCGTCGTTCGAAAAGCGCATGCGCGACCAGGTCGAGACCATCGTGTCCTCGGTGGTCGGCTCCGGCCGGGCCCGCGTCCAGCTCACCGCCGACTTCGACTACAACAAGGTCACCCAGACCTCGGACAAGTTCGATCCGGAAGGCCGCGTGCTGCGCTCCAGCCAGTCGCGTGAAGAATCCGCCGCGACCGCCAATGCCAATGACGGTCAGGTCACCGTCAACAACGAATTGCCCGGCGCTCAGGGCCAGGGCGGCGGGGCCACCGCGAAAGACCAGAGCAAGAAGAGCGAGGAAATCAACAATTACGAGATTTCCCGCGTCACCAAGACCGAAGTGACCGAGGCCGGACGCGTCAACCGCATCTCGGTCGCCGTGCTGGTCGACGGCAGCTACAGCAAGAACGACAAGGGCGAGGTCGTCTACGCCGCCCGCGCGAAGGAAGACCTCGACCGCATCGCCACGCTGGTCCGTTCCGCCATCGGCTTCGACCAGAAGCGCGGCGACCAGGTCGAGATCGTGAACCTGCGGTTCGCCGACGTGCCGTCGGTGATCCCGACCGACGCGCCGAAGGGCTTCCTCGGCATGTTCCAGTTCACCAAGGACGACATCATGTACTTCGTCGAGCTCGGCGTGATGCTGATCCTCGGCATCATCGTCGTGTTCATGGTGGTGCGCCCGCTGCTCAAGCGCGTGCTGGCGGCCGATCCGGCCGCAGCGATCGCCGCACCGCTCCCGGCATTGCCCGAGGTTGCGCCGCAGCCAGTCCAGCCGCAGATCGCCGCGACCTCGATGATCGACGTCGCCCAGGTGCAGGGCCAGGTCCACGCCCAGTCCGTGCACCGCGTCGGCGAGCTTGCCGACCGCAACCCCAACGAGACCGCCACCATCATCCGTCAGTGGCTTTCAGAACCGGCTTGATCCGACATGGCAAACGCACCCGCGCTCACCAATAACAACAACCAGAACACCAACGACATCGCGGGTGTCGTCGCCACGCTGGCCAGCCGTCAGAACGGCCGCGCCAAGACCAAGCCGATGTCGGGTCCGAAGCGCGCCGCCATCATGATGCTGGCGCTCGGCGAACAGTATGGCGGCAAGGTCTGGTCGATGCTGGACGATGACGAGGTGCGCGAGCTGTCGGTCGTGATGTCGTCGCTCGGCACCGTCGAGGCCGACGTGGTCGAAGACCTGATGCTCGAATTCGTGTCGCGGATGTCGGCGTCCGGCGCGCTGATGGGCACGTTCGACGCCACCGAGCGGCTGCTGCAGCAGTACCTGCCTTCGGATCGCGTCAACGGCATCATGGACGAGATCCGCGGCCCCGCTGGGCGCAACATGTGGGAGAAGCTCTCCAACGTGCAGGAAGAGGTTCTCGCCAACTATCTCAAGAACGAATATCCGCAGACCATCGCGGTCGTGCTGTCGAAGCTGAAGTCCGAGCATGCCGCGCGCGTTCTGGCAATTCTGCCCGAGGACATGGCGCTCGACGTCGTCAACCGCATGCTGAAGATGGAAGCGGTGCAGAAAGAAGTCATCGAGCGCGTCGAGCAGACCCTGCGCGTCGAATTCATGTCGAACCTGTCGCAGACCCGCCGCCGCGACGCTCATGAAGTGATGGCGGAAATCTTCAACAACTTCGACCGCCAGACCGAAACCCGTTTCATCACCTCGCTGGAAGAAGACAACCGCGAGGCGGCCGAGCGCATCAAGGCGCTGATGTTCACCTTCGACGACCTCGTCAAGCTCGATGCCGGTTCGGCCCAGACGCTGATGCGTCACGTCGACAAGGACAAGCTGGGCATCGCGCTGAAGGGCGCCAACGAGACCGTGCGCGACTTCTTCATGGGCAACATGTCGAGCCGCGCCGCCAAGATGCTGCTGGACGACATGGCGGCGGCCGGTCCGGTGCGGCTGCGCGACGTCGACGAGGCGCAGGCATTGCTGGTCAATCTCGCCAAGGATCTCGCGGCCAAGGGCGAAATCATGCTGCAGAAAAACCGCGCTGACGACGAACTGGTGTACTGATGGGCGCACCCGCAAAATTTCTGTTCGATCACGACTTCGCGGCGCCGGACGTCGCCAAGGAGCGCGCCGCGAGCGCCATCGAGGTCGCGCAGCAGATCGCGGAGGCGGAAGCGCGTGCCTATCGCGCCGGTTTCGATGCCGCGCGGAACGAAGCCAGGGCCGAGAGCGACCGGCGCGCCGCGCTGGCGCTGGAGGAAATCGGAATTTCGATCAGGGCCATCGCCAGCCGCTTCTCGACCATCGAGGAGCGGATGGAAACCGAGGCGGTCGACGTCGCGCTCGCGGTCGCCCGCAAGATCTGCACCGAACTGGTCGCGGCCGAGCCGCTCACCGAGATGATGGCGCTGGTCAGCGATTGCTTCCGGCACCTGACCTCGACCCCGCACATCGTGGTGCGCATCAACGACGCCCTCTACGACGCCGCGCGCGCGCAGATCGAACAGCTCGCCAAGCGCAGCGGATTCGAGGGCAAGCTCGTGATCCTGGCCGAGCCGGAGATCGCCACCGGCGACTGCAAGATCGAATGGGCCGACGGCGGCGTCACGCTCGACCGCTCCACCATCGAAGCGAAGATCAACGAACTCGTCGGGCGCTATCTGGCGTCCCGCAATCAGGCCGGGATTCCCGGCCATGAGGACCGACCATGAGCGACACAGACACCAACGTCCCGCTTCCCGATCTCAACGCCGCCGATGCGCTGATGCCGGACGATCAGTCCCTGTTCGACGATAACGACTATGTCGGACGTATCGCGTCCGACCTCGAAGCCGTCTTCGACGTTCCGGTTCAGGTCTCGGCCGTGCTCGGCCGCTCCAAGATGGATGTCTCCGAACTGCTGAAACTCGGACCCGGCACCGTGCTCGAACTGGACCGTCGTGTCGGCGAGGCGATCGACATCTACGTCAACAACCGGCTGGTGGCGCGCGGTGAAGTCGTCCTCGTCGAGGACAAGCTCGGCGTCACCATGACGGAAATCATCAAGGCGGAACGTTCCTAAATCCAACGCGGCAACCCGGAGCCGGAAATGGCCAGGGTAACTGACAAGACAGAATAACAGGAGACCACCATGCGGCTTCTCATCGTTGGCACCCTCAAGGGCCAGCTCACCACCGCCACCAAGATCGCCATGGACAATGGCGCGACGGTGACCCACGCCGAGGACAGCGAGCAGGCGATGCGCGTGGTGCGCGGCGGCAAGGGTGCCGACCTGCTGCTGGTCGACGTCGCCCTCGACATCCGCGATCTGGTGATCCGGCTGGAAGCCGAACACATCCATGTGCCCATCGTCGCCTGCGGCATCACCACCGATGCACGCGCCGCGGTCGCCGCCATTCACGCCGGCGCCAAGGAATACATCCCGCTGCCGCCTGATCCGGAACTGATCGCGGCAGTGCTGGCCGCCGTCGCCAACGACTCGCGCGACCTGATCTATCGCGACGATGCCATGGCCAAGGTTGTGAAGCTGGCGCAACAGATCGCAGGCTCCGACGCCTCGGTGATGATCACCGGCGAATCCGGCACCGGCAAGGAAGTGCTGGCGCGCTACGTCCACACCCGCTCAAACCGCGCCCGGAAGCCGTTCATCTCGATCAACTGCGCCGCAATCCCGGAGCATCTTCTGGAGTCCGAACTGTTCGGCCACGAGAAGGGCTCGTTCACCGGCGCGATTGCGCGGCGCATCGGCAAATTCGAGGAAGCCACCGGCGGCACACTGCTGCTGGACGAAGTCTCGGAAATGGACGTGCGGCTGCAATCGAAGTTGCTGCGCGCGATTCAGGAACGCGTGATCGACCGCGTCGGCGGCACCCGTCCCGTTCCGGTGGACATCCGCATCATCGCGACCTCGAACCGCAACCTCGCCGACGCGGTGAAGGCAGGCACTTTCCGCGAAGACCTGCTGTTTCGTTTGAACGTCGTGAACCTGAAAATCCCGGCGCTGCGCGACCGTCCGGCCGACATTCTCGAACTGGCGCAGCATTTCGCCAAGAAATATGCCGACGCCAACGGCGTGCCGCTGCGGCCGATTTCGCCGGACGCGCGGCGCGTGCTCACCACCAACCGCTGGCAGGGCAACGTCCGCGAGCTTGAAAACACCATGCACCGCGCAGTGCTGATGGCGAGCGGCGATGAAATCGGCGCCGATGCCATTCTCTCGCCGGACGGCGACCGCCTCGATCTCACCAGGACGCCGCCCGCCGTAGCGCATGCGACCTTCGCCGCCGAACAGGTCACGCGCGCGCTGGTCGGCCGCACCGTGGCCGATGTCGAACGCGATCTGATCCTCGAGACGTTAAAGCATTGCCTCGGCAACCGCACCCATGCGGCGAACATTCTCGGCATCTCGATCCGCACGCTGCGCAACAAGCTCAACGAATACGCCGACGACGGCCAGCCGATCCCGCCGCCGGGTTCGGGTGAAGTGCGGAGTGCCGCAGCAGCGGCTTAGAATACCTCACATCGAATTTACGTCATGGCCGGGCTTGTCCCGGCCATCTACGTTTTTGACACAGCAGAAATCACAAACCGTCATTGCGAGGAGCAGTTGCGACGAAGCAATCCAGTCTTGCTTGTTGTTTCTGGATTGCTTCGCTTCGCTCGCAATGACGTGGATGGCCGGGTCAAGCCCGGCCATGACGATTCTTAAATGAGGCTTATGGATCCCGCTTTCGCGCGGGACGACGCGGAGGCGGGCGAGAACCTAGTTTTGCGCCGGCTTTTTCGTGTCCGCTTCCACCAGTTGCTTCATGCTGGCGAGCCCCTTTTCCATCTCGCCACCCAGAACCTTGTCCATGCTGACGAACAGGCCAATCGCCTTGGCAATGAAATCGTGCTGGCCGGAAATCGTCCAGGATACGGCCGTGCCGCCGCCTTCGGGCTTCAACGAAAAATCCGAGTAGCTGGTGCCAACAAACGGCTTCACGAAATCGGTCTTGATCTTCACGGCCTCAGCGGGACGGCTTTCGGTCAGCGTCATGCGCCCCTCGCCCACCTCGTTGTTGCCCGACCATGCGAACACCGCGCCCTTGCCGCTTGCGGGTCCGGCGAACGATGCCTTCGCCGCCGGATCGCGCTTCGCCCACGGCGACCATGCCTGCCAGCGATGGAAATCATCGATCTGCGCGAAAACTTCCGACGCGGGCGCGGACATCACCATGCTTCGCGAGACACGATAGTCGGACGGTTGCAGCAGGACCAATGCGAGGAACGAGCCGATGGTGGCGATCAGGCCGATGAAAATCTTCTGCATCATGGCAATTAGCCCTTAGCCCGCTCGACATTCGCGCTGCGGCTGGGTACGCCGAACTCCTTGCGGCAGACCTCGGCCAGCGCGGCGACGCCGTCGCGGATTTCCTGCACTGACGGACTGGCGAAACACAGCCGCAGCCGGCTCTTGCTGTGCGCGGCGTTGACGGACCATTCCGTTCCCGGATTAATCGCGATGCCTGACGCCAGCGCCGCCTGATACAGCTTCAGCGTATCGACATTGTCCGGCAGCTTGACCCAGAGAAAGATTCCGCCCGGCGGATCGTCGAATTCCGCCGCGGTGCCGAACTGTTCGGCCAGCGCTTCCATCATCGCCTCGAGTTTCAGCCGGAGCCCGCGCGCCAGCTTCGGCACGTGGTCGTTGAAATGCGCGGTGCAGAATTCCGCCAGCACCATTTGCTCCAGCGCGCCGGAGCCCGCATCCGTTTTGATCGGCAGAATGCGCGACAGCACCTCCCACGGTGCCACGATGTAACCGACACGCAGGGCCGGCGCGACCGACTTGGAGAACGAGCCGATGTGGATGACGCCGCCCGCCTTGCTCATGGCATAGAGCGCCGGCGGACGCTGGCCGTTCCAGATCAGGTCCGCGTAGCAATCGTCCTCGAAAATCGGCACGCCGTAGTCTTCCGACAGCTTCAGCAGTTCGGCGCGGCGCTGTTCGCTCATGATCGTGCCGGTCGGATTCTGCACCGTCGGGATGGTGTAGATGTATTTCGGCCGAATGCCCTTCGCCTTCAAATCCGCGAGCGCGGACGCCACCGCATCGACCCGCATCCCGTCGCCGTCGAGCGGAATGCCGACGATATTGACTCCGCGCCGCACCAGCCGCGTGATCGATCCCTGATAGCATTCCTGCTCGATCAGCACGGTGTCGCCCGGCGACGTGAGCAGACCGTTGACCAGATCGAGACCTTGCAGCGAGCCCGACGTGATGAGGATTTCATCGGCGGTGCAGGTGATGCCCGCATCGCGCTTCAGCTTGCCGACGAGAAATTCGCGCAGCGGACGATAGCCCAGCGGCCCGCTGTTGAGGCCGTAGGTGGCAAGCGTCGCGCCTTCCCGCGTCAGCACCGCAGTCGACGCCGCCAGCAGCCGGTCCACCGGGACCTGATCGGCATCGTTGTTGCCGCCGACGAAATTGTACTTCGGAAAGCCGTTCCATTTCGCGGCCGCAGGCGGCAGTCCCTTGGCCAGCAGCGGCGTGAAATCGAACGCGCCTGAAGCAGCAGTCATCGCGGTGTCTCCCCGTTTATTGTTGTTTGCATGAGGGACACCCTCATCGCCGGCGTTGCGCAGGCCAACTTACAGAAACGGGCTGCCGTGACGCAACCGGCATCGCGCCGCACGGTCAGGCGCGGGATGGCCGGTCGGAACGCTCGTAGATGATCGGCGGCGGACCATCGCCCGCCGTGAGACGCAGATAGACGTTATATGCGGACAGGCCGACCGCCACGGCGATGAACACGACCACGGCGACGACGGCAATGCGCTTGAGGACGATCATCGCGGGTCGTTCCACTTCATCATCGATTCTGCCTGCATGTCGCGACACGGTCGATCGGCCCCCTCTCCCGTGGGGAGAGGGTTGGGGTGAGGGGGTAGAATCTATCGTGAGAGCGTACACCCTCACCCGCTCGCTGCGCTCGCGACCTCTCCCCACGGGAGAGGTGAAGAATATATGAGAAGTGCCGACGGTTGCGACCGATGTTTCGCCACTGCCCGCCGCATTATTGTCCTCACGAGGGCTGCGAGTCAGGTATGCAGATGGACCCCGCTTGCGGCTGGTTTTATCCGCTTGCGTCGCGCCACATATAAAGTATCCAGCACCACGATGACCACCTTCACGCCGCATCAGGATCAGGCGCTCCGCGCCGTCGCCGACTGGCTCAAGGCCAGGCCGGGCAAGAACGGCACGCCGCCGGTGTTCCGGCTGTTCGGCTATGCCGGAACCGGCAAGACCACGCTGGCGCGGCACATCGCCGACGGCGTCAACGGCAATGTGAAGTTCGCGGCATTCACCGGCAAGGCCGCGCTGGTGATGCGCAACAAGGGTTGCGACAACGCTTCCACAATTCATTCGCTGATCTACCGCACCCGCGAGTCCGGCGAGGAACAGCCGAGCTTCGAGTTGTGGGACGACGCGCCCGCCTCCAAGGCCAAGCTGATTGTCATCGACGAATGCTCGATGGTGGACGCGGAGCTGGGCCGCGACCTGATGTCGTTCGATTGCCCGCTGCTGGTGCTGGGCGATCCGGCGCAGCTGCCGCCGATCCAGGGCGGCGGCTTTTTCACCGATGCCGAGCCCGACGCGATGCTCACCGAGGTTCATCGTCAGGCGCAGGACGATCCGATCGTGCGGATGTCGATGGCGGTGCGCGAAGGGCGTTCGCTCGACCTCGGCACGTTTGGCGAGTCTGAGGTGGTGCGGCGTGATGCGCTCGATCCGGATCGCGTCATGGCGGCGGATCAGGTTCTGGTCGGCCGCAACAACACCCGCCGCGCCTACAACATGCGGGTGCGGCAGAAGCAGAACATCGAGGACCCGTTGCCGGTGGCCGGCGACAAGCTGGTCTGCCTGCGCAACAACCGCAAGAAGGCGCTGTTCAACGGCGGCCTTTGGCGGGTGAAGTCGCGCGCAGCCTCGAAGTCCAAGATCATCACCATGCGGCTGTCGCCGGACGAAGAAGTCAGCAGCGCCAAGGTGACAAAGGTGTCGGTACGCGCCGACTGCTTCGGCGGCGGCATCGAGGACATTCCGTGGGAGCAGCGGCGGCCCTATGACGAGTTCGACTACGGCTACGTGCTGACCGTACACAAGTCGCAGGGCTCGCAGTGGAACGACGTCGTGCTGTTCGACGAGAGCTTCGCCTTCCAGGACAGCCGCGCCCGCTGGCTCTACACCGGCATCACTCGCGCAGCGAAACGGTTAACAGTGGTGGTCTGATACTTTTTGCGTATATCCTTTTTCGCAACGCAAAATGCATTTTTCTTGAGCAAGTGCCTTTTTCACACCTATGGTCGTTCCCGAGCCGGCCGAAAGGGCCGGCTTCGCCGTGGGGGCATGGCGAGCGTGCAGCCGTAACAGCGGACACGCGCCAAGTGTGTGGGCTGGGGAACGCCGGGGGATGACCGATTTCATAGGTGGCGGGCTGGATGTTTCCAGCCGCGATCTCGCTGGCGCCGGGCTCGGCGAGCGGCTGAAGCGCTATGCGCAGTGGCTCAGCCGGTGCAGCGCGTTCGATCTCGCCTCCTGCGCCGCGCTGGCCGCGCTTGTTATCGTTGCGCTGTGGACCTTCCAGAACTACGCGATTTCCAACGACGAGGGCGTACAGCATCGCTACGGCGAACTGATCATCGCCTACTACAAGAGCGGCTTCACCGACCAGTCGCTGTTCAAGCTCGACAATCTCTATCTCTATGGCGGACTGTTCGACATCGCCGCGCTGGGTCTGGCGCAGATCCTGCCCGTCGATCAGTACGAACTGCGCCATCTCTTGTGCGCACTGATCGGCATCGGCGGCATCGGTGCGGCGGCTGCGACGGCACGCCTGATCGCCGGGCCGCGCGCCGCCTTCTTCGCCATCATCGCGCTGGTGCTGTGCGGCTCGTGGTACGGCGGCATGTTCAACCACACCAAGGGCATTCCGCTGGCCGCCTTCATGGCCGGAGCGATGTATTTCCTGATCCGCGCCACGCGCGATCTGCCCGTGCCGCGGATGCGCGACGTGATCGGGTTCGGCATCATGACCGGCGCCGCGCTGGGCATCCGATCGCTGAGCCTGCTGCTGATCGGATATGCCGGCCTCGCCATCCTCCTGAGCATGCCCCGCCCGGTGGCCGGCCACTGGCAGGAGCGCGCGCGGTTCGTGATGCGATCGGCGCTGTGGCTCATGCCCGCCTTCGTGATCGCCTATGTCATCATGATCGCGGCGTGGCCATGGGCGGCGCTGTCGCCGCTCAACCCGATCCGCGGCCTGCTGTCATTCAACGACTTCCACTATCACATCCGCACGATCCTGTTCGGCCAGGTCTACGAGATGGCCAACGTGCCGCGCTACTACGTGCCGACCTACATCGCGATCCGGCTGCCGCTACTGACGCTCGGCGGAACGCTGCTCGGACTGGCGCTGATCCTGCTGCCAAAAAGTATCGGCGGCATCGGCGGCGCGCGCCGCCGCGAACTCGGGCTGATTGCGTTCGCCGCGATTTTCCCGGTGGTGTGTCAGGTCATCACGGAGGGACCGGCGTTCGACGGCTGCCGTCATTTCCTGTTCGTGTTTCCGCCGATCGCAATTCTCGCCGGCGTTGGCCTCAGCGCCTCGATCGGCGCGCTGGCGCGGCTGCATCGCGGCACCATGATCGTCTGGCTCGCCATCATCACCACGGGATACACCTGGACGGCGGGCAAGCTGTATCACCTGCATCCCTATGAGTATCTCTATTACAATCAGCTCGTCGGCGGGCTGGAAGGCGCGTCGCGGCGCTTCGTGACCGATTACTGGGTCAACATCATGCCCGAGGCGCTCGAGGAGCTGCACGATTTCCTCGACCGCACCGAGCCCGCCACCGCGAAGACCAACGTCTATCGTGTCGCCGTTTGCGGCGAGCGCGTCTCCTATGAAGAGTATGCGCGGCCGAACCTGCAATGGATCAGGATGCATGACTGGCGCTTCGCCGATTTCTACATCGCGCCGACCCACATGAACTGCGACCGCATTCTCGCCGGAAAGGTCATCGGCAGAATCGAACGCCTCGGCGTGACCATCGGCACCATCAAGGATCGCCGCGCCGTGCGAGAGCGGGAAGAATGACTTGGAGCGCGACTTGCAACATGAACGGCTGCACAAGGCTCATCACCAAGATACCGGCGTTAATACTTTCGAAAGTGTAAGCAATCGTCGGGAACTTTTCGCGTTGCGATGGGTTATAATCACTCCGCCCAAATGTTCGATCCCACCTAAAGGAATAGATATGCGAACTGGAAAACTTCTCGCGGCCGTTCTGCTTGCCGGCGCGACAGCCCTCGCCGTCTCGCAGCCCGCAACCGCGGTGCCGCTGATGAACGATGCAGCGCTGAGCAAGGCAGCGCCGACCGGCGATGTCACCAACGTGCAGTACTACCGCCGCGGCTACGGTCATCGCCACCACCACCATCATGGCCACTACCATCGCCGTGGCTATGGCAGCACCGCAGCCGGCATCGGCATCGGTCTCGCGGCAGGCGCGGTGATCGGCGGCGCTATTGCCGCCTCGCAGGCGCAGGCCCAGCAGAACGCGGCCTATTGTGCGCAGCGCTACCGCTCCTACGATCCTCGTTCCGGCACCTACCTGAACAACGACGGCAACCGCTATCCCTGCCCGTAAGTTTTCGCCGAAATCCTGAACGATCACGACAGCCGCGAGACGATGTCTCGCGGCTTTTTGTTGCCGTGCCGCTGCAATAGCGGTGGTTTGCCATGAGGCGCTCGGCTAGGCTTCGCGCATCGCGCCATCGCCGCAAGGCGGAATAAAACAAGGCGAAACAAAAACGACCACCGGGGAAATGCCATGATGATTGCCACGGCCATCCGCACCCACGCCGCACGATATGCGCTCGCCCTGCTTACGCTCACGGGAATGAACATGATTGCTTCCACCGGATTGGATGCGCAAACCGCCCAGCCGCTTCCGACAGCGGCCGAGACCGATCCGAAGACACTCGGCCTGATGCAGGGCTTTCCGCCGCCGCCCGACAAGACCATCCGCTTCATCGACGGCTCGTCGTCGCGCTTTCCGAACACGCGCTGGGCGTTCAGCCACTACCGCGAACTGGTGCCGACCGCGACGGTGTCGCGCGGCGAAGGCCCGGTGGCGCCGCTGCCGCGCGCCGAACGCGATCTCGGCGGCGTCGCCATCACCACCATGGACGGCAAGGCGATCACCTTCAATGACGCGATGCAGCTGACTTATACCGACGGCATCGTTGTGATGCACAAGGGCAAGATCGTCTTTGAAAAGTATTTCGGCGAAGGCAGCCCGCAACTGCCGCACATCGCGTTCTCGGTGACGAAGTCCTTCGTCGGCACGCTGGCGGCGGTGCTCGCGGCCAACGGCAAGCTCGATCCCGCGGCTCCCGTCACCAAGTACGTGCCCGAACTGAAAGACACCGCCTATGGCGACGCCACCGTGCGCCAGGTGATGGACATGACCATCGGCGTGAAGTTCTCGGAAAACTATTCCGATCCGAATGCCGAAGTGTTCGACTATGCCCGCGCCGGCGGCATGATGCCCATCGCCCCCGGCTATCAGGGGCCGCGCAGCTTCTACGCCTTTCTCGTCAAGCTGAACAAGGAAGGCGAGCACGGTCAGGCCTTCGCCTACAAGACGGCAAACGCCGAAGTCCTGGCATGGATCGTCAAGCGTGCCTCCGGCCAGTCGCTGGCCGCGCTGCTGTCATCGGAAATCTGGTCGAAGCTCGGCGCCGAGCATGACGGCTACTTTATGGTCGACAGCGTCGGCACCGAATCCGGCGGCGGCGGCTACAACACCGCGTTGCGCGATCTTGCGCGCTTCGGCGAGATGATGCGCAACAAGGGCAAGTTCAACGGCCAGCAGGTCATTCCCGAAGCCGCCGTCGCCGACGTGACGCAGGGCGGCAAGAAGGACGACTTCGCCAAGGCCGGTTACGGACTGCTGAAGGGCTGGTCCTATCGCGACATGTGGTGGATCACCCACAACGAACACAACGCCTACGTCGCGCGCGGCATCTACGGCCAGAGCGTTTACGTCGATCCGACCGCGGAGATGGTGATCGCCCGCTACGCCTCGCATCCGATGGCGGCCAACGCAGCCAACGATCCGGTCTCGCTGCCGATGTACATGGCGCTGGCGAAGGAGCTGATGAAGTAGGCGCGCGGTCCTGAGATAGCCAGTCGCGCAATTCTGCACGAGCCTTGATGCAACAACAGTGTCGTCCCCGCGAAAGCGGGGACCCATAACCACCGAACGTCGTGATGACGGCGAGACGATCGCTCCAGCACCTTTCTCAATCGAGAGTTCAGGGAGTATGGGTCCCCGCTTTCGCGGGGACGACGTGGAGAAATCACGCACAAACAAATACTGTCTGAAATTACCTAAGCCACATCCCGGCGCGGCGGCGCCATCACGGCGTGCGCGGACACCTCGTCCAGCACCTGCCGCAATTCCTCCTCCAGATATTCGTTGGCGATGATCAGCGCCTTGAGCGCGCCGCGGAGATCGCCGCCACAGGTCGCAATCGCGCTGTCGACGGCGCGGTCGTAACGGTCGATGTCTTTCTGCGTGGCCGGTGTAAACATGAGGGCTCCCCGATGCTGGCAGAGATCCGGCAAGCCGGACGTGTCGTCCGGCGAGTCGCGGCATGAATTCATGTTCCCTATTTGTTCTTTACGAGTGCGCCCTGTCAAGAGCCCGTCCGGCCTACCCACCGCTGGACGCGATGGTCGCTCAACGTTGAGCGTCGTCCCCGCGAAAGCGGGGAACCATAACCACCGAACGACGCGATGATAGTGAGAAGGTCGCTCCAGCATCTTCCTCAAATCGAGCGCTCAGGGAGTATGGGTCCCCCGGCCTTCGCCGGGACGACGCGGAGAGAGACTCCCGCAACATTTCGTGATGGGGATACGAATCCCCGCGCTCTGAACCTCTCTTATGTTCGGCCTGTCCTGTTCGCGAGGGGCGCTTTCTAGAGGCGTCTGAAGGCGGAGCAGGATGCGGCGCCTGCACGCGTGTCTCGCACACACGTCGTCCGGGAGGCTGGGGTCACCGTCCGGGCCAACTACGTGGCTCTGCCGTTCGCGGCTGGACGTCGGTGAGGACGAAGGCGGCGAAAGCCGGCCGGATCAGGACGTGAAAGCGTCCGTCCTCACCCGGAAGTACGGTCCCCTCGCCCAAAATCGCCGGAATGGAGCGCCGCAAGGCGATGCGCTTCCGGACCTACATCGCCTCGCAAGCGATGCCGGAAGCGAAACGATACCAAGGTGCGCCTCGCGGCGCTCCATGCCCCTCGCTCTTGGGGCGGAACTAAAGCTCACCTCGCGCGACGCGCGAGAACGCAGACGCGTGGCTGTTTGAAAATTGAATCGGAAAGTCGAAGTGACGCACACTATCGCATCACACTCAATCGTCGTCCCCGCGCAGGCGGGGACCCATAACCGCCGAACGTTATGGTGACGAAGGAAAGAGTTGGCCCGCTATCGCGACAACATTGATGACTCAGGGAGTATGGGTCCCCGCCTGCGCGGGGACGACCGGAGAGAGGTCACGCGCGCCGTCTCAACACACGCGATGCGTCATCACCGGGCTTGACCCGGTGATCCACGTCTTGCTTGCGAAAGCAAATGAAGGCGTGGATGGCCGGGTCAAGCCCGGCCATGACAAACTGTAAGGTGTAGTGCTTGGCCTCACCGCTGCACGCGGATGCCGAGCATCACCACCGTGGAAGCTGAGTTCGCGCCGGTGATCGAACTATCCAGCCAGTCGTGGCGCACCTGCGCCTTGAGCTGGAACGTGCGCGACAGTTTGTAGACCAGATCGCCCTCCACAAAGTAGCGCTTGTCGAACCGCGTGCCGTCGTAGTCCGAGGTGCCGGTGCCGACCTTCGCGGTGCCGATCAGCCAGCGGCGAAATGCATGATCCACCTGCAACGAGTAATCGCGGGAGATCACACCGGAAACGCCGGCCAGAGTGGTCTCGCCGATGGACGATGTCGCATCGAGCCGCACCGTGGTCAGTCCGGATGCGGTCCAGATCAGCGACGCGCTGGTCAAGAGACCCGTCATGTCGGAAAGGCGCGGATCCTGATAGGTGCGCAGCGAATAGCCGACCGCGGCTTCGCCGGTCAGCAGCCGCGAGAATTCGAACGTGGTGCCAGCCTTCACATAGCCGCCGTTGGAATCGCGCTGATAGCCGGACCGGTCGAACTTCACGTCGTGAAGCCGGGTGTCGGCCTTCACTTCGCCGAACGGCTTCAGGCCGGGCATCAGGTCGTAGCTGACGCGCGCGAGCCCACCGAACTGGTTGTAGTTGCGGTCGTCGTTGGTCGTGCTCGTCCCGTCGGTGAGCATCGATTGCTGATACGTCGTGCGATCGGCAAGACCCGCGACCGAAACCTGCAGGCGGTTGAAATCGTGCTCGATGCCCGCAGTGCCGCCGATCGCTGTCGCCAGCGGATATTTGGTAAGACCCGCCTGGATGTTGGGCGAACCGGGATTGTCGGTGAAAACCCGCATCCGCAGTTCGGTGTTGATGCGGGTATCGCGCGTGGCGTCGATGCGGCCGTTGATCCTGCCGTTGAAATTCGGCGCGTTGATGCTGGTCGGCACCGGCGAGGGCCCGTCGATGCCCGGCGGAAATGTCGTGCCGTAGCCGGTGAAGGAGCCGCGCAGATCGGCGATCAGCGAATGGCGCTTCCAGTCGGACGCGATCAGCAATTCCGGCGCCACCCTGTAGAATGCCGATCCCTTCGGCTGGTTCATACGGCCGGGATTGGTGTCGTATCCGCCCCAGAGTTCGACCGCAGCCTTGGTGAGAAACGCGCCGCTGTGGAAACCGACATTGGCGAACGGATCGTCGTCGAGTTTCAGGCGGCGGCGCGCGGGCTGGCCGGGAAGCGTGCCGGCGACCGACGGCGAAACCGGGGCTGCGATGCGTGCGCGTGGTGTGGACGGCGACGGATTGCCTGGACCGACAAACTTCGGCTTCGGCGCGCCGGGATAAAGCTTCGGCTTTTTGCGCACGCGATTAAGCGAATCGAAGCCGCTCTCCGATGCGCCGGACGCTGGCGGAATGCCATAGGTCGGAATCGTGCCGATCCGCGACGGCGCAGGCGTACCGCGCGAATTATCGTCAGCCTGCGCAGTCCGGCGCAGCAGCGACTGGTCGCGCGGAGCGAACCCGCCCTGCGTGGGACTCAGCATGTCGGGAGTGAGCGACTGCGCGAATGCGGTTGAAGGGTGGCACAGCGCCAGCAGAGCGCACACCGGCAGCGCACGCCATTCGGGCGCACGCCAGCGATGGTCCCACAACCGGACAGGTTGCTGCGAGCCTTGCACTTTCACTCATCTCCCGGCCCCCGAAAGCCACTTGGGGCCGCGCCGGAAAACCAAACAACTTCAGACAATTGCGGAGGGAACGCCGCCGCCCGGCGCTGGAACAACGCCGTTAACAGAGTTAAAACAATTATGGTTAACGCCCCGTTGCGAGGGCCGGAGCGCGTCGCGTCAGCCGCTTCGATGTGCTAGGTAAACTCCCCGGATCGACGCGCGCACGGCGCTCCCTCCCCGCTCAATTGGAACCTGTTATGGCCAGCTCAACATCGCGGACAGCGACCCCTTCCGCGACCCGCACCGCGTCGGCGGCGATCGAATCCGCGCTGCGCACGCTCGATGCAGAAGCGAGCGGCGTCACCGCGCTGGCGAATGCCCTCCAGTCGGACCTCGGACCTGCGTTCGACGCCGCCGTCGCGCGGGTTCGTGAGGCCAAGGGCCGCCTGATCGTGACGGGCCTCGGCAAGTCCGGCCACATCGGCAAGAAAATGGCGGCGACCTTCGCCTCCACCGGCACCCCCGCCTTCTTCGTTCACGCGGCGGAAGCGAGCCACGGCGACCTCGGCATGATCACCGGCGACGATGTCATCATGGCGCTGTCTTGGTCCGGCGAGACTGCCGAACTGAAGAACCTGATCAATTACTCGCGCCGCTTCCGCATTGGATTGATCGCAGTGACCTCGGAGGCAGACTCGACGCTGGGCGCCGCCGCCGACATCGTGCTAACACTGCCCAAGGCGCGCGAGGCCTGCCCGCACAACCTCGCGCCGACGACGTCGTCGCTGATGCAGCTCGCGCTCGGCGATGCACTCGCCGTGGCGCTGCTCGAAAGCCGCGGCTTCACCGCGCTCGATTTCAGCGCGCTGCATCCCTCCGGCAAACTCGGCGCGATGCTGAAATTCGTGCGCGACCTGATGCACAAGGATGCTGCCGTGCCGGTCAAACCGCTCGGCACCAAAATGTCCGACGCGCTGGTGGAGATGACATCGAAGGGCTTCGGCTGCGTAGGCATTACCGATGCGCGCGGCGAGATTATCGGCATCGTCACCGACGGCGATTTGCGCCGTCACATGCGGCCTGACCTGATGACCGCCACGGTCGATGACGTCATGACGAAAAATCCGAAGACCATCAGCCCCGATCTACTCGCCAGCGAGGCGCTGGAGATCCTCAATACCTCGAAGATCACCGCGCTGATCGTCACCGACGGAAAGAAACCGGTAGGCATCGTGCATCTGCACGATATCCTGCGCGCAGGCGTCGCTTAACCGCGCGACTTAGTTCTGCGGAAATCGCGCAGCGTTCGACTCAAGCGGCAGGTCGAGACCGTTGGCGATGTAAGCAACCGTGTGATAAAAGCCGCAAAGCTGCATGATCTCCAAGATCTTCATGCCGTCGAAATGTGCGGCAAGCGCGGCGAACTCCTCACTCGTCAGCCTCGCGCGATGATGAAGCGCATCGACCGCCGCGATCAGCGTTTGCTCGGCGCCAGACCAGCACGACGCATCGGCCGGCTCGAGAACTGTCGCCCTCACCTGCTCGTCGGTCAGTTTCGCCGCTTGCGCGAAAGCAGTGACGTGCACACCCCACTCGTATTCGCAGCCGGTCAATGCGCAAGTCCGCTTAATGACGATTTCACGCTCGCGCAGGGACAGTGGCCCGCGATCGAGCAGACTGGCATTGCGAAACTTCTTCCACGCACGTTCGGACGTCGCAATCGTTCGAAATAGAACCAGCGGCGAAGCCCCCGGGGGCATGACCCGGTCGAAATCGGCCTGAACATCGGCCGGGTAAGGCGGCTGCAACGGCGCGATCCGTGACATCGCGAACTCCTGTGCTACAATATCGATAGCGCAATGCTACATTTTTAATAGCAAAAGGCAAGAGGCACGTCATGGCCAGCAAACCGGGACCGGCGGTCAGAACGAAGCCGGTGCGCGGCTCGGCATCGGGCCGCCCGATCATGGCTCTGCTCGATCTCCTGGGACGCCGTTGGACGCTCAGGATTGTCTGGGAGATGCGTGAAAAGGCGCTGACATCGCGTGAGTTGCGCGCGGCATGCGACGACGCATCACCGACCGTGATTCAGGCGCGGCTGGCCGAATTGCGCGCGGCCGGCTTCGTCGAAAAGCGCGACGCCGGCGGCTATCGGCTGACAGCTCAAGGCGAAGAACTGCTCGGCACGTTCATGCCGCTCCATCGTTTCGCGGACAAATGGAGCAAAGCAAACAAAGCAAAATAGTCCGACTTAAAAGTTAAGCCGGCTCCACACGCAGGCTCGCGCCGTCGGCATGAGTGATCTTAACGCGGCTGCCGGACGGCGCATCCGGTCCTGAGATGCGCCAGATCGTGTCGTCGATCCTCACTGTGCCGATGCCATCGACAATCGGCTTCTCAAGCGTGAAGACCCGTCCGATCAGGCTCTCCGCGCGTTTGTTGAGAAACGGCTTGTCGGTCGGACTTGCATTCCGCCCCGAGTAATATCGCCACAACGGCACCATCGCGACCGACAGCGCCGCGAAAATGATGATCTGCGCCTGCCACGACCATGCGACGCCGAACGACAGCAGCCCGACGATCAGCGCAGCGAGCCCGAGCCACAGCATGAACACGCCGGGCGCGAACGTCTCGATCGCCATCAGCACGACACTGAGGATCAGCCAGTTCCAAGCTCCGAGTTTCACGAAAAGATCTGCCATCGAGATGACCTTCAGACGGTGGGCTTGGTGTTCGGCACAGTCGGCGGACGGCGCGGCGCGGAAGCCGATCCACCCTCGCCGAACGTCGCCTTCGCAATCTCGGCGATGCCGCCGAGCGACGCCAGCATCCCGGTCGCTTCCATCGGCAGCATGATGATTTTCTGGTTCGGCGATTCAGCGAGCTGCCCGAATGCCTTGATGTACTTGTCGGCGATGAAGTAGTTCAGCGCGGCCACGTCGCCGCTGGCGATGGAGTTGCTGACCATTTCGGTGGCCTTGGCTTCCGCTTCGGCCGCACGCTCGCGCGCCTCGGCGTCGCGGAACGCAGCTTCCCTGCGACCTTCAGCTTGCAGGATCTGCGCCTGCTTGGCGCCCTCTGCGCGCAGGATTTCGGATTGGCGCTGACCTTCCGCCTGAAGGATTTCCGCGCGCTTGACGCGTTCGGCTTTCATCTGACGGCCCATCGCCTCGACCAGATCGGCGGGCGGCACGATGTCCTTGATCTCGATGCGGTTGACCTTGAGGCCCCACGGCGAAACTGCAGCATCGACCACGCGCAGTAGCCGCTCGTTGATCTCGTCGCGATGCGACAGCACCTGATCGAGATCCATCGACCCCATCACCGAACGAATGTTGGTCATGGTCAGCGTCACGATTGCCTGATTGAGGTTGGATACTTCGTAGCTCGCCTTCGCGGCATCGAACACCTGATAGAATGCGACACCATCCACCGACACGGTGGCGTTGTCCCGGGTGATGACTTCCTGCTCAGGAATGTCGATCACCTGCTCCATCATGTTCACCTTGCGGCCAACGCGATCGAAGTACGGGATGATAATGTTGAGGCCCGGACCCAGTGTGCGGGTGTACTTGCCGAACCGTTCGATGGTCCAGTCGTAGCCCTGCGATACTGTTTTCACGCCGGCAAACAGCGTGAAAATGACAAGCAGCACGAATGCAATCGCAAAAATATCGAAACCGGACATTGAAAACTCCCTGCGGACGAATCTGACGCGAGACTCGGCACCAGTCTAGCACGGGTGCACGACAGCCGCTCTGCTCCTGGTCGATTCTTGGTCGGTCAGAGGGGGATTACGGTTCGAACCAGGCGGCTGGCCCGCCTGTCAGATCCAGCCTTGCAACTCGCGCAACACAAGCTGACGGATCACATCCATGCCCTCGTCGCTGTCGTTCAGGCATGGAATGGCCGAGAAATCCTGACCGCCGGCATGGCGGAAGATTTCGGCATTCTCCAGCGCAATCTCTTCAAGGGTTTCGATGCAATCGGCCGAAAAGCCGGGCGTCACAACAGCAATCCGCCGCACGCCGTCCTTCGCAAGCTGTTCGACGGTTTGGGCGGTATAGGGCTGAAGCCACTCCTGATACCCGAAGCGCGACTGAAACGTCAGCATCAGACCCTTGTCGTCCAGCCCCATACGCACGCGCAGCGCCTCGATCGTCGCGACACATTGCGCCTGATAGGGATCGCCCTTGTCGATGTAGGACTGCGGCATGCCATGGAACGACGCGATGATCCGCTCGGGCTTGAACGGCAGTGTGGCGAGATGCCGCTCGATCGACACCGCAAGCGCGTCGATATAGTCCGGCTCGTCATAATAGGGCGGCGTGAAGCGCACGGTCGGCTGCGCGCGCATGTCTTTCAAGGCGGCAGCGACCTTGTCGACCACCGTGGCCGAGGTCGATGCCGAATACTGCGGATACAGCGGCATCACCAGAATACGGTCGCAGCCCTGCGCCATCAGCGCGTCGATGCGCGACTTGAGCGACGGATTGCCGTAGCGCATGCCCCAATCGACGATCACATGCTTCTGATCGGCAATCGACGCCGCCAGTTTCTCGGCCTGCGCGCGCGTGATCGTCTTCAGCGGCGATTCATTCCGCTCGGTATTCCAGATCTTGAGATAATCCTTCGCCTTGCGGCTTGGGCGGATCACAAGAACGATCCCGTTGAGGATCAATTGCCAGATCAGCCCCTGATTTTCGATCACGCGCGGATCGGACAGGAATTCCCGAAGATAAACCCGCACGCCGCGCGCGTCGGCGGTATCGGGCGTGCCGAGATTAACCAGCAGCACACCGACGCGTGAAGGCGCCGCCTGCGCGGCCGGCCGGTGTGCATCGAGAGGAATAACCGCTGTCATGATCGGTCTGGCATCGCGCTTTGCCTGAATGTTGTCAAGGCGACGGCGATCAGAAGCAGGTGACACGTTCCGCGGCAATGTATCCCAGCAGCAGGCCGACGCCGAACAGCAGCACCAGAGCCGCCGCGCCAAACTCGATACCGCGCAACAGAACCGCGCCGCCGCCGTCGCGGCCGGCAGCCATGCGAGCGGCAAGCCCCTTTGCCGATACTGCAATGATCGCAATGGCGGAAACCGTGATCGCGGTGCCGAGCCCCATCAACAGCGTCGCCGCGACGCCGGCCCAGAACAGGCCCTGCGCCAGCGCGAACATCAGCACCAGAATGGCGCCGGAACACGGCCGGATTCCCACCGTCAGGATGGCGCTCAGTCCGCGCGACCAGCCGCCGGGACCGGCAAGCGCGCTCGGTTCCGGCCCGTGCGAATGTCCGCAATGTTCGTCGTGAACGTGGCCTGCGTGATCGTGATGGACATGGCGCGCGTGGGCGGCGTGCGAATGATCGTGCGCGTGATCGTGATGATCATGACCATGCGCCATGGCCGGAACCAGTTGCGACGCTGGTGCACCGCGCAGCGATCGCAAGGCGCGGAAAAACCCGCCGCCCTTAGCGTAGACCAGCCGCGCCCCGAGTGCCGCGATCAGGCTGTAGCTGGCGATCTCGATAACGCGCTCGGTGCTGCACATGGTCTTCGCGGTGGCGTTCAGCAGCCAGGCTCCGATGCCGACGATTGCAATTGCCACCAGTGCCTGCATCAGGGCGGATGCGAACGACAGCACGATGCCGCGCTTCGCCGTTTCCTCGTTGGCGACGAGATAGGACGAGATGACCGCCTTGCCGTGACCGGGACCCGCCGCGTGAAAAACGCCGTAGGCGAAGGAAATGCCGAGCAGCGCCCACACCGCACTGCCATCGGTCTTGGCAGCGCGAATGGTCGCCGACATCTGGCGATAGAATTCGGATTGTTTGGCAAGCAGCCATCCGATGATGCCGCCAACCTGCGAGTCTGGAACAGCACCCTTGGGAGCACCGAATGGATTCTGAGCCCAAGCGGTATGAAGCAGGCTATCGGCGAGGCCGGCAGCAGCGAGCGCGATGAAACCGATCATCGCAATCCGCGTAAGCGACGGACGGAGCAGCATCAGGGGCAGTCCACCGTGATCTTGTTGGCGAACATGGCGCCGTAGTTCGAATTGTCGCCGTTCAGGAAGGTCTGCTCGTTCATGGTCTGGGCTTGCGTACTGCCGTCGCTCGGGCGCTGGAACGCCAGCTTGCAGTTCGCCGGCGCGCCGACCAGCACAACGGGATCTTTCTCATCCAGCTTGAAATCAATGAAGTAGGACGGATCGAACACCTCAAGCACCAGCGCCGGTGTCTTGACCGGCGCCTTGAACGGCAGCGTGAAATGCAGCGTCAGCGCCGCATCCTTGTATTCAAGATAGTAATCGACCGGATCGTTGAACTTTTCTTTCTTCTGGCCTCCCGCAGCGCCGGTCTTGGCGAAGGTGAAGAAGGCGTAATCCTTCAGCGACTCGACATTGGTCTGCGCCAGCGGCTTCAGCTCATCGCGGGTGTAGGCACCCTTGGTCTTGGTCTCGATGCCCTGCAGGGCATAAGTCGAGAACATGTCGTCGAAGGTCCAGGCGTGACGGACGCCGGTGATCGACCCGTCGGGCGCGTAGACCAGCTGGCTCTTGGCCACGATCCAGACATGCGGATGCGCCTGCGCCACACTCGCGGTGACCGCGAACAGAGCCACCGCGCATAGATATCGAACCAATCGACGCATCGTCATGGGACAAACTCGCTTGGGTCAGGCCGCTTCGGGTTCGTTGAGCAGACCGCGACGGCGCAACAGCGCGTCAGGCTCGGGCTTGCGCCCCCGGAACGCAATGTAGGCGTCTTCAGGATCGCGTGATCCGCCAGATGAATAGATGTCGTCGTGCAGCCGCTTCGCCACCGCCGGATCGAAGATATCATGCGCCTCCTCGAACGCGCCGAACGCGTCCGCATCCATCACTTCCGACCACATGTAGCTGTAGTAGCCCGACGCATAGTGATCGCCGGAGAAGATGTGACCGAATTGCTGGGGACGATGGCGCAACGCGATTTCAGCCGGCATTCCGATCTGGTCCAGCTCCTGCTTCTCGAACGCGCGAACGTCGGTGATCGAGGCCGCCGGCTGGGTATGGAATTCGAGATCCATCAGCGCGGATGAAACGAACTCCACCGTGGCAAAACCCTGATTGAACTTGCGCGCGGCGATGAAGCGTTTGAGCAGATCCGCCGGCAGCGGATCGCCGGTCTGGTAGTGCCGCGCGAATTTCTGCAGCACCTCCGGCCGCTCCTGCCAGTGCTCGTAAAGCTGCGACGGCAGTTCGACGAAATCCGTGAACACGCTGGTGCCGGACAGCGAGGGGTACATCACGTTCGAAAGCATGCCGTGCAGTCCGTGGCCGAACTCGTGAAACAGAGTGCGAGCATCGTCGAGCGACAGCAGCGACGGCTGGCCGTCGGTGCCCTTCGAGAAATTGCAGACGTTGATAACCAGCGGTGCGACATCGCCGTCGAGCTTTTGCTGGTCGCGCAATGATGTCATCCAAGCGCCCGAACGCTTCGACGGACGCGCAAAGTAGTCGCCGTAGAACAGCGCCTTGTGGTTGCCCTTGGCATCCTTGACTTCCCAGACCCGCACGTCCGGATGCCAGACCGGCACGTCCTTGCGCTCGCTGAAGGTGACGCCGAACAGGCGCGTCGCGACGTCGAAGGCGGCGTCGATCATATTGTCGAGCGCGAGATAAGGCTTGATTGCGGCGTCATCGAAGTTGGCGCGGCGCTGGCGCAGCTTCTCGGCGTAGTGGCGCCAGTCCCACGCGGCGAGCTTGAAGTTGCCGCCCTCCTCCGTGATGAGACCCTGCAAGGCGTCACGATCGGCCATTGCGCGGGCGCGGGCCGGTTTCCAGACCCGCTCCAGCAGGCCGCGCACGGCTTCCGGCGTCTTGGCCATGGAATCCTCCAGACGGTAGGCGGCGAAGCTGGGATAGCCGAGCAGCTTGGCGCGCTCCTCGCGCAGCCTCAAAACTTCAAGGATGATGGCGCTGTTGTCGTTGTCGTTCTGGTTATCGCCGCGGGCGGTGAAGGCCTTGAACACTTTCTCGCGCAGGTCGCGGCGGCTGGAGTCCTTCAGGAAGGGCTCCACAAAGGATCGCGACAGCGTCACCACCATCTTGCTCGGCATGCCGCGTTCTTCCGCAGCAG
Organism: Afipia massiliensis; assembly: GCF_001006325.2. Lineage (NCBI taxonomy): Bacteria > Pseudomonadati > Pseudomonadota > Alphaproteobacteria > Hyphomicrobiales > Nitrobacteraceae > Afipia > Afipia massiliensis. The sequence continues at coordinate 771,603 of NZ_LBIA02000001.1, forward strand.
CCCTGGCCGATGCGACGAAGCTGTCGGGCAGTCCCGCCAGATCACCCTCGCCAAGCTCCATGGTCCAGTCCTGCTCGTCGCCCAGCAAATGGTGGCTGAACGAGGTGGCCAGATGCGCCAGCCGCTCGTTGATCTCGGCGGTACGCGCCTTGGCGGCCTCGCTGAGGCCGGCGCCCGATCGGTGGAAGCTGGTCCAGGTCCGCTCCAGCAGCCGCGCCTGCTCCGGCGTCAGCTTGAGCGAGGCGGCCTTGTCACGCAGCTTGGCGATCCGGGCAAACAGCGCCGCGTCCATGGAGATCGGATTCCAGTGCCGCGCCTGCTTCAGCGCGACCTCGGATTCGATCTTGAGCAGCTCGGGGTTCGAATGCGCGCCGACGAGGTCATAGAACACCGCCGACACCCTGGAGAGCAGCTTGCCCGCGCGCTCCAGCGCCGTGACGGTATTCTCGAACGTCGGCTCGGCCGGGTTGGCCTTGATCGCCTCGATCTCCGCAGTGTGGTCCGCAAAGGCCTTGTCGAAGGCAGGCAGGAAGTGCTCCGGACGGATCTGGGCAAAAGGCGGCGTCTCGAACGGCGTCTGCCAGGCCTGCAGGAGCGGATTGGCTCCCGGCGCTTGCAATGACGAGGCGGCGACAGCCGTTGAGGGCACTTCTGACATGGTGAGGCCTTATTTCCAGCGATTTCCCCTAGTGTGGTGGTTCGCAAGTCCGCATTGTTTCTACAGCGCGTCCTTTTGCGGACTTGCGAACCAAAACCACACTAGAATTATAGGTTTCTAGTGTCCTTTTGAATCCGAAGTTCGCCAGGAATGCGCCGAAAAATCAGGCGAACTTCGGATTCAGGACACTAGCCTCTCTATACCATCGGGTGGGGCTTTTTTGCGCCCTTAACGCTTGATCGGAGCCGCGATTTCGCAGAGATTGCGGCCCGAAACAGGATCAGAAGTCATGAACGCCAAGAAGCTTGAAGCCAACGCCCGCGAAATCGCGTGGCCCAGCGTCATCACCGTCGTCAGCGCCGCCATCCTGATCGGCGCCGAGGTGTTCGGCGCGGCCTTCGCCGGCGGCTGGGCGCTCGCGATTCTGTTCGGCCTCAGCGACACCAGCGCCCACATCGTCCAGATCGTGCTCTTCCTGATCGGCGTCGCCATCATGATCGCCTTCCTGCGCGGCGCGCAGCGCGTCGAGCCGTTTACACGCAAGATTTGAGGCTGCGCTGAAGCGCCTCGTGCGCTCAAAGCTTAACGCGCGTTCATCTTTCTCAACGTCTGTTCACAGCAAGCGCGACATTTCGATCACGCCATGGGGAAACTTGCCCCGTGGCGCAAAAAATACTTGCGAAGCAGACTCAAAACTCATATTTCACCCTTGCCCAATTTCGCACGTGCCTGTGGTCGTGTGTCAGTCGGTAGGTATCCGGACAAGAGGCCGGACAGCCGCCAAGGGACGAAGAAGCCGAGGGTCACTTAGGTCGGTCTAGACTTAAGAGGCCAGCATCTCTCTCCAGGGATGCCGTTGAAGGTGACTTTGCTCCTTGCAACCGTGACTGGCAGCCGGAGGCGAACCGGCGCACCCCGCTCTCAACGGGGGACGCGACTTAAAGCAACGACGGATCGGGCTTTTTTGGTCTCTGTTGGCTTTCCATCAGCCAGCGCGAATACCGAAGAGGCTTGTCCTTCATTGCCAGGTGTGCGGGCGGGAGCTTTCCCAACCAATCCACGGCAGCACAGTTTGGTCTGAGTGTTATGGCTCGGTCGCGCCTCCATCGCGTGACAGCCAAAGCGCTCATACCCGACATCATTTTTTTGGACGGTCCGTCGCAGGGCCGTTTGGGGAGAGTGCTATGACCGACCGTATCCAGGAATTCCTGCGCAACCGCCGCAGCGAGGGCCTCGACACCGAGCCATGTCTCGTCGTCGACCTCGAAGTCGTGCGCGACAACTACCAGACCTTCGCGAAGGCGTTGCCGGATAGCCGTGTGTTCTATGCGGTCAAGGCAAACCCCTCGCCTGAAGTGCTGTCGCTGCTGGCCTCGATGGGCTCGTGCTTCGACACCGCGACCGTCGCCGAAATCGAAATGGCGCTGGCCGCAGGTGCGACGCCGGACCGCGTCTCCTATGGCAACACGATCAAGAAGGAGCGTGATATCGCGCGCGCCTTCGCGCTCGGCATCCGCATGTTCGCGGTCGATTGCTCCGCCGAGGTCGAGAAGATCGCCCGTGCCGCTCCTGGCGCGAAGGTGTTCTGCCGCATTCTTTACGATTGCGCAGGCGCCGAGTGGCCGCTGTCGCGCAAGTTCGGTTGCGATCCGGAGATGGCTGTCGACGTGCTCGATCTCGCCAAGCGTCTGGGCCTGGAGCCTTATGGAATCTCGTTCCATGTCGGCTCGCAGCAGCGCAAGGTGAAGGCGTGGGACCGTGCGCTGGCGATGGCCTCGACGGTGTTCCGTGACTGTGCCGAGCGTGGGATCAACCTGTCCATGGTCAACATGGGCGGCGGATTCCCGACGAAGTACCTCAAGGACGTTCCTCCGGTCGTGCAGTACGGCCGGTCGATCTTCCGTGCGCTTCGCAAGCACTTCGGCAACCAGATCCCGGAGACCATCATCGAGCCGGGCCGCGGCATGGTCGGCAACGCGGGCATCATCGAGACGGAAGTCGTTCTGATCTCGAAGAAGAGCGACGACGACGAGAACCGTTGGGTCTACCTCGACATCGGCAAGTTCGGCGGTCTCGCCGAGACGATGGACGAGTCGATCCGTTACGCGATCCGCACGCCGCACGACGGCGCGGATATGGCTCCGTGCATTCTCGCCGGCCCGACCTGCGACTCTGCAGACGTGCTGTACGAGAAGGTGCCGTACCCGCTGCCCGTTACGCTCGAGATCGGCGACAAGCTGCTGATCGAAGGCACGGGTGCGTATACGTCGACGTACTCGTCGGTGGCTTTCAACGGCATCCCGCCGCTGAAGACCTACCACATCTGAGCTTCGCTCAGACCTGAATAACCGGGAGCCGGTCCGCCGGCTCCCATCCCGTCACATCGCTATTTTGCTGACAACGCTCCGCGGCTGCCTGCCGTTTGGAGTGGGGACTGACGTGCCATGACTGCTGTTTGGAAGACGACTGCCGCCCTCACCACCGAAACCGCTCCGTTCGCGATCCGTGCGGAGCGTGCTTCGGACGTCGTTGTGCGTGAAGCGCTGCTGGATGCGAGCTTCGGCGAAGGCCGTCATGCGCGCACCTGTCAGCGTCTGCGCGACGGACGTGCGCCCGCCGAAGGCCTCGCCTTCTCCGCGGTGCATGAAGGGCGCGTGGTCGGCACCGTGCGGTTGTGGCACGTCAGCGCCGGCGGCATCCCGGCGCTGGTGCTCGGCCCGCTGGCGGTCGACGCCTCCTGCCGCAAGCTCGGCGTTGGTGCCGCCTTGATGACACACGCGCTGGCGGCGGCGAAAGCCCGCGGCCATGGCGCAGTCATCCTGCGCGGCGACGCCGGCTACTACGCCCGGTTCGGTTTCTCGGCTGAGAAGACCGGCGAACTGGCGCTGCCCGGCCCGTTCGAGCGTGACCGGCTTCTGGCGGTCGAACTGCGCGACGGCGCGCTGAACGACGCCTTCGGCATGATCGTGGCGACCGGCATGAAGGCACGGCGTGCGCGCATCCGTACGGGTGGCAAAGCTCGAAAGCTTCTCATTCAGGCCGCTTGATTTGAGCGCAAAGACCCGGCATTGCGGGGCTTGAAATGAGCCCCGCAATGCTGCTGTCACAAGGAAAAGACCGATGTCCCGCCGCCTGATTTCATCCGGATCGCCCTTCGAAAAGATCGCGGGCTATAGCCGCGCCGTTGTCGACGGAGATTTCTGCTTTGTCGCCGGAACCACGGGCTATGATCTCGTCACGAAAGTCCTGCCAGAAGACGTGGCCGAGCAGACCCGCAATTGCTTCAAGACCATCGGTATTGCGTTGAAGGAAGGCGGCTTCGAGATGGCCGACCTCGTTCGCGCGACCTATTACGTTACCGACGCCAAGGACTTCGACGCGGTGTTCGCTGTGTGTGGAGAAACCCTCGGCGACATCCGGCCAGCCGCGACGATCCTTGCGGTCTCCGCCCTCTATAAGCCCGAGATGAAGGTCGAGATCGAAGTCACGGCCAAGCGCCGCAGCGTCTGATTTTCTCTTGAAGATCTTCGCTTCAGGATGGCCCGGAACAGCCGGGCCATCTTGTCGCAGCATATCCGTTGACTTTCCGGCCATCGACCCTACCTTAAGCTGATCATGTCGAACGTCTGCACCAACCACTCGCTGTTTCGCGCAGGTCGCCTCCAAACTGGACGGTGACCCGGGCGGACGCGCGTTTGCGCCGTTCCGGGTAGTTTGCAGTTCGTTTCATCCCCGCAAAAATTGAATCACGAAAGTCGCGCGGCACTGTTTGTGCCGATGCGTTCCGTTGTGAGGCACGTCATGATGTCAGAGCCTGTTCCACCGGTCAGCATCGCGTTCGGCGATTTCAGCCGCCTGAAAAGGGTGGCGGTTGAAGCCGTCAGCAAGCGCCATCCAATCGGCCGCTTCCTGCTCACCGAAATCGAGCGGGCAACAGTGTATGAGCCAGCCTTCGTGCCGGAACGCTGCGTCCGGCTCGATGACTGGGTGACATTTCGCGCGGACGAAAATGAACCGCTGGAAAGCCGCGTCCTGGTTCTTCCGGAAGGCTTCCGCAACAGCGCGCTTCATCTGTCCGTGCTCTCACCGTTGGGAGCAGCGCTGATCGGCCTGCATGCCGGTTCGCGCATCCATTACGTCGGCTTTGATGGCGTTCCGCATATCGCCATGGTGGAAAATCTCGATCCGCCCACCGGCGTGATTTCTCTTTTGCAGCGGCGGTCCATGAGGTCCGCGCAACGAGCCGATAACAACAACCCCGACCGTCCAGGTCCCACAGCCGCTTGATGGTGATGAACATGATCAACTACCTGCAACCGGAATTGCCTCCGATCTCCCTGCGCATGTGCGATGTCGATCGGCTCCGCAACCTCGCCGAGGCTGCCTCGGAAAAATATCCGCAGACCTGCGATTTCCTCGCGCGTGAAATCGAGCGCGCGGAGATCTTGCCGGACGCACGATTGCTGACGGGCCTCGTCGCGATGGAATCCGACGTCACTTTCCGCGACGACATCAGCGGCCAGGAACGGTCGGTGACGCTGGTTTATCCCGAGGCCGCGAATGTCGACGCCGGAAAGATCTCCATTCTGACGCCGATCGGCGCGGCGCTGATCGGCCTGTCGGTCGGGCAGACCATCGAGTTCCAGACCCCGGCAGGAGGCTGGCGGTCCCTGACCGTGCTCAAGGTCAAATAGCTACGATACTGACGGGCGGTCCGGTCCCGGATCGCCCGTACGACAATTTTATGAAAACCCCTGACGGCACGGCCCCGTTGCCGTCATCCCCAAGTTGCCGTAAGTCCTTCGCGGCTGCCTTCCCCTGCGATCTTCGGAGTTTCAGTGATGACATCCACCATTCACGCGCGCATCAGCGGCCCCATCGTCATGATCGGCTTCGGCTCAATCGGCAAAGGCACGCTGCCGATGATCGAGCGGCATCTCGATTACGACAAGTCGCGCATCACGGTGATCGATCCCAAGGACGAAGGCCGCAAGGCACATTGCGAGAAGCACAATGTACGCTTCATCCAGCAGGGCGTGACCAAGGACAATTACCGCGAACTGCTGACTCCGCTGCTCACCGAAGGCGGTGGCCAAGGTTTCTGCGTCAATCTTTCAGTCGATACCGGCTCCACCGACATCATGGAGCTCTGCAACGAACTCGGCGCGCTCTATATCGACACGGTCAATGAGCCTTGGCTCGGCTTCTATTTCGACGCGTCGAAGGGCCCGGAAGCGCGCTCCAACTACGCCCTGCGCGAGAACACGCTGGCAGCAAAGCGCGCGCGTCCCGCAGGCTCGACCACGGCCGTCTCCTGCTGTGGCGCCAACCCTGGCATGGTCTCGTTCTTCGTCAAGCAGGCCCTGCTGAATGTGGCCGTTGACCTCAAGCTCAATGCCCCGAAGCCGAAGGCCAAGGCGGAATGGGCGGACCTGATGCGCCAGGCCGGCATCAAAGGCATCCACATCGCCGAACGCGACACCCAGCGCTCGAAGAAGCCGAAAGAGCCGGACGTATTCGTCAACACGTGGTCGGTGGAAGGCTTCCTGTCGGAAGGCGTGCAGCCGTCCGAACTCGGCTGGGGCACCCATGAAAAGTGGATGCCCGAAAATGCACACACCCACGAAGCCGGCTGCGGCGCGGCGATCTATCTGATGCAGCCCGGCGCCGACACGCGCGTGCGCACCTGGTGCCCGACCCGCGGCGCGCAATACGGTTTCCTCGTCACCCACAACGAGTCGATCTCGATCTCCGACTATTTCACGGTGCGCGACGCATCGGGCAAGGTCATCTATCGGCCGACCTGCCACTATGCCTATCACCCTGCGGATGACGCGGTGCTCTCGCTGCACGAAATGTTCGGACGCGCTGCCAAGATGCAGGAGAAGCATCACATTCTCGACGAGAACGAGATTGTCGATGGCATCGACGAGCTCGGCGTGCTGCTGTTCGGGCACGACAACAATGCCTACTGGTACGGCTCACAGCTCTCCATCGAGGAAACGCGGAAACTCGCGCCCTATCAGAACGCCACTGGCCTGCAGGTGACCTCCGCCGTACTCGGCGGCATGGTGTGGGCACTGGAAAACCCGAATGAAGGCATCGTCGAAGCCGACGAGATGGATTTCGATCGCCTGCTGGAAATCCAGAAGCCATATCTCGGGCCGGTGAAGGGCTACTACACCGACTGGACGCCGCTGACGGATCGTCCGGGTCTGTTCCCGGAAGACATCGACACCAGCGATCCGTGGCAGTTCCGGAATGTTCTGGTGCGCTGACTGGATCAGTCATGAAATGCAGAAAGGCCAGACAACACGTCTGGCCTTTCTGTTTATGAAGATTGGCTCTAGTTCTTGATCGGCTCGCCCATCTTTTCCGCGGGCGCTGGCGGAAGCGCTGGCTTCGCGCCGCTCTTCTGAGCATCGGCATCGGGCCGTGCAGGCTCAGGTGCGGGAGTTATGGGCCTCGTGCCGCCGGGTTTTGAGTCCGCAGGTCCATCACTTTTACCGGCCGGAACAGACGGCGAAGGCTCAGACGGCTGCGTTGTCTGCGCGAACTGGATTTGACCGCGCGACGCCAGTTGCATCAGTGAAATTCCGGACAGTGTCAGTCCGCCCGCGATCAGAATCGCGGACAGGATGAAATCGATTCGATTGGCTCGTCGCTTTTCATCTGGAGTCATCTCGGCACCCGTTCATCGCCCATGAAAAGAGCCAACGGATGGTCACAACGATGGTTCCGGCATTTGCCGGTGCCCGCGGTGTCGCACTCAATGAATTGTGAATGAAAACGCGGAACCATCTTGGCGACTGGCGATACCATGTCGCGAATTCAATCCTTCGTGCTGACATCCCACGTCGCATGACGAACGCCGGGCCGCCGCGCCAGATCGGCTGCGACCGCGTCGAGTTCTTTCGCCTCGACGGCGGTGCTCACAAGCGTGGCGACGATTTCCACGACGCCTTCAGCACGATCAATGACATTCACGTCGCTCACCGGGTAGTGTGCCGCTTCCAACTTCTCAACCAGAAGCTCGCGCACGGCATCCATCGATGCGGTATCCACGGTGAGCCTGAATTCGTAGGTCGCTTCCGACGCGCGCGCGTCCAGCGGACTGCGGTTGATAGCATTGACCAATGGCCGCAGCAGCGTATTGCCCGCGAGCACGAACACCGTCAGCGCGACAGCCTGCGCCAGCATATCCGCTCCGGCGCAGCAGCCGACCGCCGCTGAACTCCATAATGTCGCGGCGGTATTCAGGCCACGGACATTCATGCCTTCCTTCATGATCACGCCGGCGCCAAGGAAGCCAATCCCGGACACCACATAGGCAATCACGCGCACCGCCCCATCGGCGCCGGCAAGCTGCATGGCCAGATCGACGAAGGCGGCGGCTCCCACCGCAACCAGCACGTTGGTTCTCAAGCCGGCCGTTCGCAGGCGATACTGGCGCTCGGCTCAGATGAGGGTGCCGAGAACGAACGCCGCCGTCAGGCTGACGAGGGTGTCGAGAAAATCATAGGTCTGGAAAGTCGTCAGGAAGCGCATGGCGCCTGATTACTCACTACAGAGCAAGCAGTCCAGCATCGCCGTCTTCGGCTGCGAAAGCCAGCAGCGATCCCTTTGCATTCCATGACAGCGCCGCAACCGGCTCGCCCGCATTCCTGCGCACAAGGATTTCCGCGCCGTCCTCGATCCGCACCATCAGCACGGTGCCGTCGCTGTAGCCTACCGCGAAGACCTCTTCCTTAGGATTGCATGCAACCACCGTCGCCTTGGCCTGCAGCGGCGCCAGCATCAACGGCTCCTTGCCCATCGGGCCGTCCTTGCTCGAGAACGGCCACAGGATGACGCTGTCCGAGCCGGAGGTTGCGAGGAATTTTCCGCCTGCGCTCCATGACATCGAGCGCACCCGCGCGGGGTAGCCGGTCATGCGCATGTGGCGCGAGTCGGCCAGCCGCCAGCCGTGCAGCGCCGATTCATGCATCGTCGTGACAAGGAAGCGATTGTCGGCGCTGAAGGTGACACCGAGATGCGATCCCTTCCATTCGAGAAATTCGGGTTTCGCACCCATGTTGGGAAACCACAGCGTCACACCGTTGTAATGCGCAACCGCGAGACGCACGCCCTTCGGTGCGAACGCCAGACCGCCTACCGTTGAGGGCACATCGAGCGACTTTTCCTCGCCCTTCGGCGCACGAACATAGGCCGTCTTCCCAGCGGACCACGCCACGGCGCCATCCGCATGCAAGGCGACATTGTCGATCCAGCGGCGCTTGGCGTCGGTGGCGAGCGTTTCGATGTTCGACTTGGCATCGATCGATGTCAGCTTGCCGTCATCGCCGCCCATGACGACGCGCTTGCCGTCGGACGCCGAGCACAGGATGCCGCCGCCATGCACGGCGACGACATTCGTTTCGCCTTCGCCGGTCGCAAAGGTCACGTTTTCTTCCGCACCGACGAACGCCGCAACGTCGCCGAGGAAATGTACGGCGGTCGCAGGCGCATCGAGCTTTACGTTCGTGACGCGATCAGTGACGGAGACGATGGAGGCCGTCTCCGGGGCCGGATTGAAGTCTGTCATCACGCAATGGTTTTCGCGAAGCCGTCACGAATCGCCTGCTCAGGCAATTCGCGGCCGATGAACACAAGGCGGCTCTCACGCGCTTCGTCTGCCTTCCATTTCCGCTGATGGTCGCCCTCCAGCATCATGTGGACGCCCTGAAATACATAACGGTCGTCGTCGCCCTTGAACGAGAGGATACCCTTGGAGCGCAGAATCTTCTCGCCGTCCTTGGCGACCAGTTCCTGGAGCCACGGCATGAACTTGGTCGGATCGACCGGCTTGTCGGTGCGCAGCGACAGCGACTGCATGTCCTCGTCGTGATAGTGCTTCATGCCGCCGTGGGAATGGCCGTGGTCGTGATGGTGGTCATGGCCGTGATGGTCGTGGTGATGATGATCGTGGTCATGGTCGTGACCGCCATCCTCAAGAAACTCAGGCTCAAGCTCCAGAATACGATCAAGATCGAACGCGCCGCGCTCCAGCACGTCCGACAGTTTGACCTGTGCGCGCTCGGTCCGATGGAGCGTCGCATAGGGATTGATCGCACGGATACGGGCCTCGACCTCGGCCAGTTCGGGCTTCGTGACCAGATCGGTCTTGTTCAGCACGATAACGTCGGCGAAGGCGATCTGGTTCTTGGCTTCCGGCGCGTCCTTGAGGCGGTCGCTCAGCCACTTGGCGTCGGCCACCGTCACTACCGCATCGAGCGTGGTCTTCTCGCGCACGTCCTCGTCGACGAAGAAGGTCTGCGCCACCGGCGCGGGATCGGCGAGACCGGTGGTTTCCAGAATGATGGCGTCGAACTTGCCCTTGCGCTTCATCAGGCCGTCGATGATGCGCACGAGATCGCCGCGCACCGTGCAGCAGACGCAGCCGTTGTTCATTTCGAACACTTCTTCATCCGCGCCGACGATCAGATCGTTGTCGATGCCGATCTCGCCGAATTCGTTGACGATCACGGCGTACTTTTTGCCGTGGTTCTCGGACAGGATGCGGTTTAGCAGCGTGGTTTTTCCGGCACCGAGATAGCCGGTCAGTACGGTCACGGGGATCTTGTTGGCAGCGGCTTCAGACATGGAATCTCCAGGCAGTCATACACACGCCCGGCGGCGGGGTGGCCCCTGCCCTAGCTCGAAAGCGCGCTCGTCAGGGCCTTTATATTGTGCCGGACCATATCAATGTAAGTGGGTGCTGGCCCCTTTTCGTCGGTCAGACTGTCCGAATACAGCGTTCCGCCGATATTCGCCCCGGTCTCGGCGGCGATCCGCCGCATCAGCCGCGGATCGCTGACATTTTCCAGAAAAACAGCCGGAATTTTCTGCTTTTTGATCTGGGTGATAATGGCCGCAATGTCCCGGGCGCTGGGCTCCGATTCGGTCGATACGCCCTGCGGCGCGATGAATTTGATCCCATAGGCGACGGCGAAATAGCCGAAGGCGTCGTGGGTCGAAATCACGCTGCGGCGTCCGGGCGGGATTTTCACTATGGCCTCACGAATCTCGCGGTCCAGCGCATCGAGCTTTGCAAGGTAGGCATCGGCGTTGGCTCTGTAAGCGTTCGCGCCGGCCGGATCGGCTGCGATCAGGGCGTCGCGGATGTTGGTGACGTAGGTCTTCGCGTTGACCACCGACTGCCAGGCGTGCGGGTCGGCATTACCCGGACCATGATCGTGGCCGTGGCCATCCTCGATCTTGCGCGTGGCAATGCCCTTGGTGGCAACAATCGTGACCGCCCGGCTTCCGGATGATTTCACCAGACGCGGCAGCCAGCCCTCAAGGCCGAGGCCGTTGACAATCACGAGCTTCGCATCGGCGATCTTCTTCGCGTCGGACGGCGTCGGCGTGTAGACGTGGGTATCGCTGTTGGGACCGACCAGCATCGTGACACTGACCCGCTCGCCACCGATGTTCTTCGCAAAGTCATCGAGGATCGAGAACGTCGCGACCACGTTGAGAGGCCCGTCGGTCGCCTGTTGTGCGGAGACGGGAGCGACGGCCAGAGCCAGCACAGCAACGATGACGCTTATAAATCGAAGCACAGCCTCTCCTCACGCTTCGAGATGACGGCCCGGAAATAGCTGACGCACCAGACCGCTGACGCTGCCGAACAAGACCGACACCACATACAGCCCCGCGCAGACCAGGATGATCGCCGGCCCCGACGGCACCTTGGTGTGGAACGACAGCAGCAAGCCTGCAAACCCCGACAGCGCGGCGCTCGCCACCGCGATTCCGATCATGCCGGTGATGTCGCGCGACCAGAACCGGGCGATGCCTGCGGGCAGGATCATCAACCCCACCGCAAGCAGCGTACCGAGGGCGTGAAAGCCGTTGACCAGATTGATGACGACCAGCGCGAGGAACGCCAGATGCGCCGGCGCGCCGGCCCGGCTCACCGTGCGCAGGAACACCGGATCGACGCACTCGATCACCAGCGGCCGATAGATCACCGCCAGCACAAGCAGCGTGATGGTGGCGTTGAACGCAATCACCAGCAGCGTCTGGTCATCCATCGCGAGAATATTGCCGAACAGCACATGCAGCAGGTCGATGTTGGTACCCTTGATCGACACGATGGCGACACCGAGCGCCAGCGACACGAGATAGAATGCCGCCAAGGAGGCGTCTTCCTTCAGTTCAGTGGCGCGCGCGACCAGACCCGACAGAATCGCGACCGTGAACCCCGCGACCAACCCGCCGAATGTCATCGCGAACAGGTTGAGACCGGACAGCAGGAAGCCGATAGCCGCGCCCGGCAAGATCGCGTGCGCCATCGCATCGCCGACAAGGCTCATCCTCCGCAGCATCAGGAACACGCCGATGGGCGCGCCGCCCAGTGCCAGCGCAATCACACCGGCCAGCGCGCGGCGCATGAATTCGAATTCCGTGAAAGGCGCGATCAGCGCGTCATAGATCATGAGATCACGCTGCCTGCGATGGCGTGTCGACGCACGGCGCAGCACCATCGTCGAAGGCTTCGCACATGTGCCGCGCGGCCAGCAGGTTTTCCTGCGTCAGCACCTCTGACGTCTTGCCCCATGCCACTTTTGAGCGCGCCAGCAATAACGTCTCGAGGAAATTCGCGCGCACCAGATCCATGTCGTGCAATGCGGCGAGGACCGTACGCTTCTCCGCGTGCCAGCGCCGCACCAGAGCAACCAGGTCGGCGGACGTCTTGGCGTCGATGGCGTTGAACGGCTCATCCAGCACGATGACACGCGCATCCTGCAACAGCACGCGGGCGAACAGCATGCGCTGCATCTGGCCGCCGGACAGCGTGCCGATCGGACGATTTTCGAACCCGCTCAGCCCGACCGCGGCCAGCGCTTCCGTGATCCGCGCCTGCTCGTTCTTGCCGAGCCCGCCGAAGATGCCCCTGCGGCGCCACAGTCCGGTGCCGACGAAATCGTAGACCGAAATCGGAAAGCTGCGGTCGATGTCGGCGGTCTGCGGCAGATAGGCGATGTCGCGCTGATTGAGATCGCCGAGTCCGATGACACCGGCCAGCGGCTTGAGGATGCCGACGATGCCGCGAAACAGCGTGGACTTGCCTGCACCATTCGGGCCGACCACCGCCACCAGCGCACCGGCGGCGACCTCGCCGCTCAGGTGATGCACGGCGGGATGGCGGTCGTAGCCGAGCGTCACATCGCGGAATGTCAGTTGCGCGGACATGCTCACCTCATCGCCGTCAGCACGACAGCCCACAGAACCGCGCTGATCGCCGCAGCGGCTGCCAGACGCGCTGCCAGCGTCATCCGCAGGATCGACCAGTGGACCGGCTGCGCCGGATGTGGCGATGCTGGGCCATGGCTGTGCGAATGAGGACCGTGTGAATGGTCGTGAGCGTGGGAATGCCCGTGCGAATGGGCCATGAGGTCCGCTTTCCAGGTCCGGTGAGGCTGAGAGGCGCTAAGACCCCTCAAATGTTCAAGAATGTTATATTATAACATAACCCGCGTCCATGGTTCCACAAGGTAGCCGAACCTATGGTTTCCCGATCACCATCACGATGGCCGCAGCCAGAAACGGGAACGGGAGCGAGACCATGGCCCGGAACCAGACGAACCGGGTCGGCATGAACGGGATTTCCCACAGGATCAGCCGCTGGAACGCAAACAGGGCCCAGGCAACGATATAGGCGACCACCTGGGGCATTCCGCCGCCACTTTTGAGCGCGACCGCCCCGATGGAAAAGCCGATCACCGGTCCACCCGGCGTCGCCGCGCCGGCAACCACCGCCGTCGCAATCCCGAGCCATCCGGTATCCGGCCCGAGCCCACCGACAATCACCTCCGAGGGAATGATGGCGGCGATAAAACCCGACCCGATCACACCGAGCGCAATCCGCGGCACGATGTCGATGAAATCCATCCCGCCCTTGCGCAGCGCCGTGGCCAGTACAGTCTTGTCCTGCCGCCATGCGATGATGCTCACGCCGATCAGCGAGCCCCACAACAGAATGTCGATGATGAGCGCCGTCACAGCTTGAACCTATGACGGACGCGGACATAGACGAAGCGCCCCAGCGCGCCGGCGAGGATCGGCATCGGCAGCGAAATCACGATGCGCCAGAGCGTGAAATCCGCGCCCATGATCGGCATCTCCCACGCCACCGCGCGGCCGTAGCCGATCAGTGTCCAACTCACCACCATGGCGATGGTGGCGCCGAAGTCCGCACCGACCGCCAGAAGCGCACTAGCCACCGGATAGGCGGTGAACGGGCCGCCCGGCAGGATCGCCCCGAACGCCGTGCCGATCAGCAGACCTTTCAGCCCGGATTCAGGCCCGAGCGATTTCGACACCTTGTCGTGCGGCAGCACCGACGCGATCAATCCGCCGAGCAGGCAGCCCGCCAGCACGCGCGGCATGATTTCGCCGAACAGGGAAACGTCGTGGACGAGAATGGCCCAGACACCATCGAAACCGTCACGCCGCCAGACCAGCGCGGCGCTGATCGCAACGAGTGCTGCGATGATGAACGTCGACCAGCCGAAGGGCTTGCCCTTGCGGCGTGGACTCGCGCCCTCGCCGTTCTCGGAAGGTTCGGTTTTCAGCGGGGGTTCGGACAAAAACGGTCTCTTGCTCTCACGCGAAATGTCGCACCAGCGCGAGGCCTGCCACAAGCCCCGCGATCGACAGCACCACCGACCCCACCACGTAGAACAGCGCCATTCCGATCTCGCCGCGCTCATAGAGCGTCACCGCATCCAGCGAGAATGCGGAGAACGTGGTGTAGCCGCCGAGGATGCCGGTCATGATGAACAGCCGCCACGGCTGCGACGCATCGCCCTTGAAAGCGAGATAGCCGGCGATGAGACCCATCACCAGCGAACCCGTGATGTTGATCAGGAAAGTCCCGTAGGGAAAGTTGAGGCCCCATGCGCGGGCGCAGCCGACATTGACCGCATGCCGAAGCGACGCGCCCAGACCACCACCGACAAAGACAAGAAGATAGTTCATCAACATTCAGGCCGATTGGGACATCGTCTCAAAAAAGGGGCCGCAAATTGCGGCCCCTCGGTTGATTGCAGTGGTTACGCCGCTTTCGTGTACAGCGACTCGACGTATTCCCAGTTCACGAGGTGATCGACGAACGCCTTCAGATAGTCCGGGCGGCGATTGCGGTAGTCGATGTAGTAGGAGTGCTCCCACACGTCGACGCCGAGGATCGGCGTTGCGCCGTGAACCAGCGGGCTTTCGCCGTTCGGGGTCTTGGAGATTTCGAGCTTGCCGTTCTTGACCGAAAGCCAGGCCCAGCCGGAGCCGAACTGACCGACACCGGCTGCTGCGAAATCGGTCTTGAACTTTTCGAGACCGCCGAGGTCCTGATCGATCTGCTTGGCGAGCTTGCCGGGGAGCTTGTCGCCGCCACCGTTGGGCTTCATCCAGTTCCAGAAATGCAGGTGGTTGTAGTGCTGACCGGCATTGTTGAAGAGCGGCGCGTTCTTGCCGAACGAACCCTTCACGATGTCTTCAAGGGACTTGCCCTCGAACTCGGTGCCTTTCAGCAGATTGTTGCCGTTGGTCACGTAAGCCTGGTGATGCTTGTCGTGGTGATACTCGAGCGTCTCCTTCGACATATGAGGCTGGAGCGCATCGTAAGCATAAGGCAGATTCGGGAGCGTGAAGGTCATGGGTCTACTTCCGGAAATTGTGGGTGACGAGGTGTCAACGCGGCGCACTATAGAAGGTTTCCCGGGGAGGGAAACAGATATGCCGCGCTGAATATATAGCCCAACGCTGCCTCTCGCGGGGCAGCATTCTGGCTGGTGGACTTTTATGCCGCTTTCGGGAGCGCGCCGGCCAGATCGTCCTTGGCTTTCGGCGGACGCACATTCATCAGCATCTGGAACGATCCTGCGATCATCCCGATGATGACCGCACCTTTCCAGGCCATGTCATAGCTGCCGAGATGATCGAAAATCAGCCCGCTACCCCATGCGCCAATGAAAGATCCAACCTGATGGCTGAAGAAGGCGATGCCGGTCAGGGTCGCCATGTAGCGGAGCCCGAACAACTGCGCGACGAGCCCGTTCACCAGCGGAATCACCCCGAGCCAGAGCGACCCCATCACCGCTGCGAAGATCAGCGTCGATGCCGGTGTGGCTGGCAAAATGAAATACACCGCGATCGCCAGCGACCGCACGATGTAAATGCCGCCCAGCAACAACTGCTTGGGATAACGTCCGCCGAGCCAGCCGAAAAGATACGACCCGAACACGTTGAAAAGTCCGATCAGCGCCAGCGCCGATGCGCCAAGCGAGGGATCGAGACCGCAGATCGCAAGATAGTTCGGCAGATGTGTCGTGATGAAGACAAGCTGGAGCCCGCACACAAAGAACGCCACGGCCATAATCACGTAGCCGGAATGTCCGAGCGCCGACTGGACCACCGCGCCAAGCGACTGATTGAGTTCGTCGGCCTTGTCCAACTCGATCTTGTCGGCGCCGCCGGCGCTGAATGCCGACGGCAGCATCACGCAAGCGAGGGCGACGAAACCGACCAGCGCGATCTGCCAGCCCGCGGTCGAAATCAGGGTTTGCGCCAGCGGCGATGCGATCACGAGGCCGATCGAGCCGGCGGCGGAGATCGCGCCCATGGTGACGCTGCGCTTGGCTGCGGATACCGCCCGCGCTGCGACCGTCATGCTCATGCTCGCCGCGGTGCACGACAGCGCGATGCCCACGCATATGCCGCAACCGAAGGTAAACGCCAGCGCCGTGGTCGAGAAAATCATGGTGACCAGGCCGAGTATGTACACCAGCACACCTGCGAGCATCACGTAACGCGACCCGTATCTGTCGGCGAGGATGCCGACGAAAGGCTGCGTGACGCCCCAGACGATATTCTGGATCGCGGTGGCCAGGGAGAAGTCGGCACTGGTGATCTGGGTATCATGCAGGATCGAGGGCTGGAAAAGCCCGAAGCTCTGCCGCATACCCATCGACAGGCTCAACATGACGGACGCGCCGATCAAAATCGACCACTTCTGATAAGAACTGAGCTGAGCGGCCTGCATTGTAGAAAATTCTCCCGATATGACGCTTATCATTGCATCGGAATCGGCGTTTTACCATCTGCACGGAGAACAATGCTGATGTGCGCCGCGCAAACAGAGGCCATCGAATGAGCAGCATCGAGATCGATATCGCCACCGGTGACACGGCATGGCCCGCCGTAAAACCGCTGTTGTCGGCCGTTTGGCCGCCCGAGGTCGTGAAAGTATCGCCATGGGGCCACATCGTGTTCGCCCATGCCGATCTCCGGGTCATGATCGAGCTGGACGGCGATGTCGTCTGCCATGTCGGGATTTACCGCCGCACGGGCACCTGGAACGGCCGCAAGGTGACCATCGGCGGGATCGGCGGCGTGGCGACGCGCGAGGACTGCCGCGGCCGCGGCTATGCAACGCTTGCGATCAATGCAGCGATCCACACCCTGACCGAGGAGCGCGCCACCGACTTCGGCATGCTGTTCTGTGAGCCGCATAACAACGCATTCTATGAAAAACTCGGCTGGCAAACCTTCAACGGTCCCGTCTACGCTGAGCAGCCCACCGGACGCGCGCAATTCGAAGCGATGGCTCCCTACGTTTTCAAGATCAAGCGCCTGTTGCGCGAGGGCACCATCGATCTCTGCGGCCTGCCGTGGTGACGGCAGGCGTTCAATCGCCTGACAACGTGAGGAAAGCGCCATGAACGATCCACAGACCGATCCGCGAAAGCTGCCAAAAGACGCGCATCCCGCGGTCGCGGCATCCAACGCGGCGATGCTGGCCGCGCTGCCCTTCGAGGATCGTCAGGATTACGAGGACGCCAGCCGCGGCTTCATCGAGACGCTGCCGGACGCCACCGTCACCAACGCGCAGGGCCGCGTGGTCTGGACGCTGAAACCCTATGGTTTTCTGTCATCGGATTCTGCACCGCCAACCGTCAACCCGAGTCTGTGGCGGCAATCGCAGCTGAACATGAATCACGGCCTGTTCGAAGTCTGCGACCGCGTCTATCAGGTGCGCGGCCTCGACATCGCCAACATGACTCTGATCGAGGGCGACACCGGTGTGATCGCCGTCGATACGCTGACATCAACCGAAGGCGCCCGCGCCGGACTTGAACTTTACTTCAAGCATCGCGGCCGCCGACCGGTGACGGCAGTGATCTACACCCATACGCACACCGATCACTGGGGCGGCGCGCGCGGCGTGCTCAGCGACGAAGATATCAGCAGCGGCCGCGTGCCGATCATTGCGCCGAATCTGTTCATGGAATTCGCGGTCTCCGAAAACGTCATCGCCGGCAATGCGATGTTGCGGCGGGCGCAGTACCAGTTCGGACCGTTCATTCCGCGCGGCGCACGGGGTCAGGTCGATTGCGGTCTCGGCAAGTCGATGGCGGCGGGAACGGTTGCGCTGGTTGCGCCAACCGATCTCGTCATGGCGACTGGCGACAGGCGCGTCATCGACGGCCTTGAGTTCGTGTTTCAGATGGCGCCGGAAAGCGAGGCGCCAGCGGAGTTTCATTTCTATCTGCCGCAGCTGAAAGTTCTCAACATGGCGGAGAACGCCACGCATAACTTTCACAATCTGCTTCCCTTCCGCGGCTCGGAAGTCCGCAACGCGCTGGCCTGGTCCGGCTATCTGAGCGAAGCCCTGCAAATGTGGGGCGATGACGCCGAGGTTCTGGTCGGCCAGCATCACTGGCCGGTCTGGGGGAAGGCACGGGTGCAGACACACCTGAAGCAGCAGCGCGACCTCTACAAATTCGTGCATGACCAGACGTTGCGCATGATCAATCACGGCATGACCGCGTCGGAAATTGCCGAGGTGATCCGCATGCCGGAGAGCCTCGAGGGCGCATGGCACACGCGCGGCTACTACGGCCATGTGCGGCACAACGTCAAAGCGATCTATCAGCGCACACTCGGCTGGTACGATTCCAATCCGGCCCACCTCGATCCGCTCCCGCCCGTCGCGCTCGGAAAGAAGCTCCTCGCCTATATGGGCGGCGCAGAGCGCGTGCTGGCGAAGGCGCAGGACGACTTCGCCGCCGGCGAATTTCGGATCGTCGCGGAAGTCCTCAATCACGTGGTGTTCGCAGAACCCGGCAACGAGGCGGCTCGCCTGCTTCTCGCCGACACCTATGAGCAACTCGGCTACGCCAGCGAAAGCGCGACGTGGCGCAATGCATATCTGTTCGGCGCGCAGGAGCTGCGCCAGGGGATGCCGAAAGTCCCCAGCCGCAGTCCGATTTCAAACGACACGGTCCGCGCGCTGCGCACCGGCCAGTTGTTCGAATATCTGGGCGTACGCCTCAACGGCCCCAAGGCCGAGGGCAAGACCATCGTTCTGAACTGGGAGTTCACCGACTCTGGGGAACGGTTCGTGCTCAATCTGGAAAATTGCGCACTCACGCATATGAATGGCCGTCATGCGGCCAATGCCGATGCGACATTGATGCTCGGCCGCAAAACCTTCAACGAACTGGTTCTTCAGACATCGACCATGTCCGACGCGTTGAAAGCTGGGAAAGTACGCGCCACGGGAGATGCGTCCCGTTTCGATGAACTGATGACTCTCATGGATGACTTTGAGCGCATGTTCGAGATTGTCGAACCGCGTACGCGGCCTGACCCAGCCTGACAGCCACAGCGCTCAACCAGTCTGGTGAACCGGAACGCGGATAGCCTTGGCGGCCGCCTTGATTGCTTGCTCCTTACGGCTGAGTTAGCTTCCCTGCACAACAAGAAAAGCAAGGGAGAAAACCACCGTGAAAAAAATCAAAACTGCTTTGACGATCGCTGGATGTGCCGCCGTTGCGATGATGTTGCAGCATCCGGCCGCGAAAGCCGAAACGGATAGCGATGGCTTCATTCGAATCAAGCAGGGCGAAGAGCAGTACAAGAATCCGTTCGGCGTCGGCGTCGAGGTGGCAACGCTGTTCGGCGACCCGTCAAAGCCCGGCATCTACGTGCTGCGCATCAAGTGGCCGCCGGGCATCATGAGCAAGCCGCACAAGCATCCGGAGGATCGCCATGTCGTGGTGCTGTCGGGCACCTGGTACACCGGCACGGGCGAAGCCTTCGAACCAGCCAAGGCTGTTCCGCTCAAGACCGGCGGCTACATGATGCACCCGAACGGCAAGGTCCACTGGGACGGCACGCGTGAAGAGGGCGCGATTATTCAGATCACCGGATACGGACCGAGCGGAAATACATTCAGCAAGCCGGATGAGCCGCAATTCGGCAAGACCAACTGAGACACAACGCCAGCCCAAACAAAAAGCCGCCCCGAGGGGCGGCTTTAAATTACGCTGATAATTCAGCATCTTATTTGGTTGCGGGGATAGGATTTGAACCTATGACCTTCAGGTTATGAGCCTGACGAGCTACCGGGCTGCTCCACCCCGCGATAAACCGGTGCACACCTTCAAAGGCAGACAGACGACAGTTCAACGCCAAAGGCGTCGTCCCAACCCGTCCGGAGGCGAGAGAAGGCTACCAAGGCAATCGCCCGTGGCGCACCGGGTATGTACCAACGCCATCCCGCTTTGGAAAGGCCTGCGGACGATCTTTTTCACGATTTTATGACGGCAATTCCCGCCCCAATTCCGGAGAGTCTGGCCTCCGGGCGCATGCAAGCAGGCTTGCCAACAGAACCGCGAAAGACCAGCCTCGGAGCAAGGCAAAACAAGGTCCGGCACACGCAAAGCCGGCCGCGAGGAAACCCGAGAAAACCCGAGAAAACCGATGAACCAGGCGTTACGAAATCCCGCCGCAGGCGGCATCGAGGACGTTTTCCGCCGCGCCGTGGCGCTGTCACGCGCCGCTTCCCCTACCCTTGCGGAGCGCCGCGACCGGCTCGCCCGGCTCCGCGCGCTCGTGGTGGAGAATGAAACCCGGTTCGCCGAAGTGATCTCCGCCGATTTCGGCAACCGCTCCTCGACCGAGACCCTGATTGCAGAGACGTTGTTCCTGCTCGCCGAGATCAAGCACGCGACCAAAAATCTCAGCCGCTGGATGGCGCCGAAACACGTCGCGACCGAACTGCAATACTTCCCGGCGAAGAACAAACTGCTGCCGCAGCCGCTCGGCGTGGTCGGCATCATCGCGCCGTGGAACTATCCGCTGCAGCTCACGCTGGCGCCCACCATTGCGGCCATCGCCGCCGGCAACCGCGTCATGATCAAGCCGAGCGAGTTGGTGCCGCATTTTTCCGCGCTGCTGCAAAAGCTGATCGCGGACAAATTTGACGACACCGAGCTGATGGTGACCGGCATCGACGGCGACATTTCCGAACGTTTCGCGGCGCTGCCGTTCGATCACCTGATCTTCACCGGCTCAACCCGCGTCGGGCGGCTGGTGGCGGAAGCCGCAGGCCGCAACCTGACGCCGGTGACGCTCGAACTCGGCGGCAAGTCGCCGGCAATCATCGACCGCTCCGCCGACATTGCCGAAGCCGCCGAGCGCATCGTCTACGGCAAGCTGATGAACGCCGGGCAAACCTGCATCGCGCCGGATTACGTCCTGATCGCACGCGGCCGCGCGGATGAGTTTGTCGCCAAGGCGAACAGCGCGGTTGCGCGGATGTTCGGCACCAGCCCCGACAACAAGGATTACACCTCGATCGTCTCGGACAAGCACTACGCCCGGCTGGAAGGCCTGGTGCAGGACGCCGCCGCGCGTGGCGCGAAGATCGTGCAGGCGGCAAAACCGGACGATCCGGCCTGGAAGGCGAAACGCAAATTTCCGCCAACCTTCATCAATGGCGCAACCACCGACATGAAAGTGATGCAGGAGGAAATCTTCGGGCCGATCCTGCCGGTGTTCGCCTGCGACACCACCGACGCGGCGATTGACCATATCAACGCCCATGATCGTCCGCTGGCGCTGTACTGGTTCGGCAAGGACGATGCCGCACGCGATCAGGTTCTGACGCGCACCGTATCCGGCGGCGTCACTGTGAACGATTGCCTGTTTCACTTCGTGCAGGCCAACCAGCCCATGGGCGGCGTCGGCGCATCAGGCATCGGCGCGTATCATGGCGAATGGGGCTTCCGCGGCCTGAGCAAGATGAAGCCGGTGTTCTATCGCTCGCCTTTCAACCGGCTGGCCGATCTTTACCCGCCCTATGGCGGCAAGATCGCGCGCCTGATCAAGCTGCTGCGTTTCATGTCGTAAATTTTCGAAGGATCAATACGACCGGCATCAATGCCGGCGTAATAATGCTGTCTGGGGGGATAATAATGGCGGACACGTTCGATTACGTGGTTGTAGGCGCGGGTTCCGGCGGCTGCGCCGTCGCAAGCCGTCTCTCGGAAGATCCCAACGTCTCGGTCGCGCTGCTGGAAGCCGGCGGCAAGGATGACAACTGGGTCGTCACCACGCCCGGCGCGCTGATCCTGATGGTGTCGGGTCCGGTCAACAACTGGTCATTCGAGACAGTGCCGCAGCCCGGTCTCAACGGCCGCATCGGCTATCAGCCACGCGGCAAGGGCCTCGGCGGGTCGTCGTCCATCAACGCGATGTGCTACATCCGCGGCCACAAGGCGGACTACGATCGCTGGGCCTCATTAGGCAACACCGGCTGGTCCTATGCGGACGTCCTGCCCTACTTCAAGCGGTCCGAAGACAACAGCGAACTCGACGGCTTCTATCACGGCAAGGGCGGTCCGCTCAGCGTCACCAAATTGCAAACCGACAACCCGGTTCAAGAGATTTATCTCCAAGCCGCGCGCGAAGCGCAGTTCCGGATCAACGAGGACTTCAACGGCGAGGAGCAGGAAGGCCTCGGCGTCTATCAGGTCACGCAGAAAAACGGCGAACGCTGGAGCGCCGCGCGCGGCTACATCCATCCCTTCATGGAAACGCGCAAGAACCTGCATGTGATCACCGGCGCCCATGCCACGCGCATCCTGTTCGAGGGCAAGCGCGCGGTCGGCGTCGAGTACCGGCAGGGCAAGGACACAAAGCAAGTCCGCGCGCGCCACGAAATCGTTCTCGGCCTCGGCGCATTCCAGACACCGCAGCTGCTGATGCTGTCCGGCATCGGCGATCAATCCGAACTCGCCAAGCACGGCATCGCCTCGGTGCATCACCTGCTCGGCGTCGGCAAGAACCTGCACGACCATCCGGATTTCGTGTTCGGCTTCCGCTCCGACAATCCGAACTTCACCGGTCTGACGCTCAAGGGCATCGGCCGCATCGTCAAGTCAATCTTCCAGTATCGCCGCGAACGGCGCGGCGCAATGACCTCGAACATCGCCGAGTGCGGCGGGTTTCTCAAAACCCGGCCCGATCTCGCACTTCCGGACATCCAGCTGCACTTCTGCATGGCGGTGGTGAACAACCACGGCCGCACACCGTTTTTCGGCAGCGGCTTCTCGTGTCACGTTTGCCTGCTGCGGCCGAAAAGCCGCGGCAGCGTCTGGCTGCAAAGCGCCGATCCGATGCAGCCGCCGGCGATCGATCCGAATTTCTTCGGCGATCCGGACGACCTCGAGGCGATGGTCGCCGGTTTCAAGACAACCAAGCGCCTGCTCGATGCGCCCGCGCTCAAGGCGATCCAGACCTCGGACCCGTTTACCGCCGATGTGCGTTCTGATGACGACATCCGCGCGGCTTTGCGGGCGCGGACCGACACGGTCTATCACCCGGTCGGCACCTGCAAGATGGGCGTCAACGACCCGATGGCCGTGGTCGACCCGACGCTCAAGGTGTACGGCATCGAGGGCCTGCGCATCGCGGATGCATCGATCATGCCCGAGGTGATCGGCGGCAATACCAACGCACCGGCCATCATGATCGGCGAGAAGGCCGCCGACATGATCAAGGCAGAGATGCGCGTTCACTGATTGCGCACCATGCCCGGATAAGGCAAGACGCTATCCTGCACTTTAAAGGTCCGATGATTGGGCTTGAACGGACAATAAACGCAACAAAAGAGGGAGTAGACCAGTGGATCTCGGAATTTCAGGACGGCGCGCGATTGTTTGCGCAGCGAGCAAGGGTTTGGGCCGCGCCTGCGCCATCGCGCTGGCCAATGAAGGCGTCCATGTCACGATCACGGCACGCGGCGCCGAAGCGCTCGCCAAGACCGCCGCGGATATCCGCAAGGCCAGCCCCAAGGTGACGGTGACGGAAGTCGTCGGCGACATCACCACACCGGAAGGACGCGAAGCCGCGCTGAAGGCCTGCCCCGATCCGGATATTCTCATCAACAACGCCGGTGGTCCGCCGCCGGGCGATTTCCGTAACTGGACGCGCGACGACTGGATCAAGGCCATCGACGCCAACATGCTGACGCCGATCGAACTGATCAAGGCGACGGTCGACGGCATGATGGCGCGCAAGTTCGGCCGCATCGTCAACATCACGTCCGCCGCGGTGAAGGCGCCGATCGACATTCTGGGATTGTCGAACGGCGCACGCAGCGGCCTGACCGGCTTCGTCGCCGGCCTGTCGCGCAAGACCGTGATCGCCAACGTCACCATCAACGGTCTGCTGCCGGGCCCGTTCGACACCGACCGCGTTCGCGGACCGATGCTCGAAGCGGCCGCGAAGGCGCAGGGCATCTCGCCGGACGAAGTGCTCAAGCAGCGCATGAAGGCGAATCCCGCTGGACGCTTCGGCGATCCGGAAGAATTCGGCCTCGCCTGCGCGTTCCTATGCGGCGCCAAGTCCGGCTTCATCACCGGACAGAACCTGCTGATGGACGGCGGCGCGTTCCCCGGCACGATGTAAGCGCGCAGAGCGCAATCCCGCAAAACAGATCCTCGGGCTCAGCCCGAGGGTGAGCAAAGAACAATCGGGAGCTGGCTTGATGCAGTGGACTGTGGGCCGGGTTAAAATCACCAACGTCGTGGAAATCGGAGCCACGGGCGGCACGCGATTCATTCTTCCGCAGGCGACGCCGGAAGAAGCCCAGAAAATGCCGTGGCTGGTGCCGCATTACGCCAACGCCGAAGGCCGCCTCAAGCTCAACGTCCAGTCGTGGATCGTGGAAACGCCGAGCCACAGAATCATTGTCGATACCTGCATCGGCAACGGCAAGGCCAACCGGTCCGTACCGGCCTGGAATGGACTGGACAAGCCGTTCCTCGATGACCTCGCCGCAGCAGGCTATCCCGCCGACACTATCGATACCGTTCTCTGCACCCATCTTCACGTCGATCACGTCGGCTGGAATACGACGCTCACCGACGGCAAGTGGGTGCCGACTTTCACCAACGCCCGCTATCTGTTCGGCAAGACCGAGTATGACCATTGGGCCGCGCACAGTCCTGCTGGCGAACACAAGGCGGTGTTCGAGGATTCGGTGCAGCCGATCGTCGATGCCGGGCGCGCCGATCTCATCGGCAGCGATCATCGCATCGGCGACGAGGTGTCCCTGATTGCGACGCCCGGACATAGCCCGGGCCATATGAGCGTTCTCATCAAATCCGACGGCCAGCAGGCCCTGCTGACCGGCGACGTCGCGCATCATCCCTGCCAGTTGGCTCACCTCGACTGGTCATCGACGGCGGATTCCGATCCGGTCCAGTCCATCGAGGCGCGCAAGATGCTGTTTTCGCGCTTCGCGGACACGCCGACGCTGGTATTCGGTGGTCACTACGATCCCGGCCATCTGGTGCGCGACGGGGATGCCTTCAAACTGATCGCGGACCGCAACCACGCCTGAAATGAGCGCGCTGCAATATGAAGCAAACTTCGGATTCAGGACACTGAAGGTTGAATTTCGCCGCGCCCTGTCGCAAGAAACATCCGACGAATGAAACATCGGACAAGAACGAAAAGGAACTGCCTATGAAACTGGTTCGTTTTGGCGCTGTGGGCCAGGAGAAGCCCGGATTGCTCGACCGCTCGGGCCGCATTCGCGATCTGTCGGCTCTGGTCAAGGACATCAACGGCGACGCGCTGTCGCCCGCAGGTCTGGCGAAGATCGCCGCCGTCGATCCGGCCTCCCTGCCGCTGGTCGACGGCAATCCCCGCCTCGGCGCGCCGGTCGGCAGCATCACCAAATTCGTCGCGATCGGACTCAACTACGCCGATCACGCTGCCGAAGCCGGCATGGCGATCCCGTCCGAACCGATCGTTTTCCTCAAGGCCAACACCAGCCTGTGCGGGCCGAACGATGCCGTCGAGAAGCCGCGTGACTCCACGAAACTCGACTGGGAAGTCGAACTCGCCATCATCATCGGCACCAAGGCCAAGTACGTCTCTGAGGCCGACGCGCTGAAGCATGTCGCGGGCTATGCGGTCTGCAACGACGTGTCGGAGCGCAACTTCCAGATCGAGCGCGGCGGACAATGGACCAAGGGCAAGTCGCACGACACCTTCGGGCCGGTCGGCCCATGGCTCGTGACCGCCGATGAAATTCCGGACGTGCACAAGCTCGGCATGTGGCTCGACGTCAACGGCACGCGCTGCCAGACCGGCTCGACCGCGACGATGATTTTCAACGTCCCGAAAATCATCTCCTATGTCTCCGGACTGATGACGCTGCATCCCGGCGACATCATCACCACCGGCACGCCACCCGGCGTCGGCATGGGCATGAAGCCGCAGAAATTCCTCAACGCCGGCGACGTCGTCACCCTCGGCATCGATGGTCTCGGCGCGCAGCGTCAGGAAATCGTCGCGGCTTGAGGCAGCACCACCTTCGAGGCTCCGGCCATCGCGCCGGAGCCTGCCATTCATGTCGTCCATTCGGGAACATCCCATGAAGCTTGCCTATTCACCGGCGTCGCCATTCGCGCGCAAGGTCCGCATCGCGGCGATCGAGCTTGGCCTGATCGACAGGATCGAGTTCGTTCCGACCAAGGCAGTCCCGATCACCGAAAACGAAGACTATGCACGCAAGGTCAGCCCGCTGCGGAAGATTCCCGCGCTGATCCTGGACGACGGCAATGTGATCGTGGATTCCTACGTGATCGCCGAGTATCTCGACGAGCTCGCCGGCGGCAAGCTGATTCCCGCTTCGGGAATCAAGAAGTGGCAGGTCAAGACCGACCATTCCATCATTCAGGGCATGCTGGATGCGCTGCTGCTGTGCCGCTACGAGAAGCTGCTGCGGCCGGAGCAGTTTCGCTGGAACGAATGGAGCGACGATCAGTTCAAGCGCGCCTGGGATGGCCTTGCGCGTTTCGAGGCACATCCTGACGTTCTGACGCGCCCACTGGACATCGTGCAGATCGGTATCGTCTGCGTGCTCGGCTATCTCGACTTCCGGTTTCCCGATTGCGGCTGGCGTAAGACGTTTCCGAAGCTCGACGCCTTCCACGAAAAGATGATGCAGCGGGAATCGGTGCGGATTTCCGTTCCGCCGCCGGCTTAACCAGGAATGACGATGAGCGATCGCGCAGACGAGACCGATTTCAAAGCCTGGCACGCGGTCGCCGACCTGTATCACGCCTATTTCACCGGCCTGATCATGTCGCTGGTGACACGGCGCAACAGCGCAGACGCCGCGGAATTCGTGTTCCGCGTCTTCCGCCGCCAGCATCACGAACGCTTTCTCGCCGGCATCGAGAAATTCGGTCTGAGCAAGGCGCCGCACGCAGTTGCCGCCGCGCAGTATCACTATCTCAGCAACCAGATCGGCGGCGTCAACGTCGAGTACATGCGCGAGTCGGACCGCAAGGCGTGGATCCGCTATCCGCCGCCGCGCTGGGTCTGGCGCGGCACCGCGATCTGCGCGATCCCCGGCGAGGTCTCTGCGGCGATGCTGCGCGGCTGGCATGCCCACAACGGCGTCTCGTTCAAGAATCCGCGGATGGGTTTTGTCTGCACCAAGCAGACCGTCGACGGCCAGAATGGCCTTGAGGGTTTCTACTACGAGTACGACCGCGATCTTTTGCCCGACGAGCGGCTGGTGTTCGCGCGGCACCTCGAAGCGCCGCTGTTCGATCCGGCCACTGCGCCGAGACTCGCAAGCGACACCTGGCCGCGTTCAAGGCTTGAAAAGGCCTACCGCAACTACGCGATGGAGTATGTCCGCACGGCACTTCCGGTGATCGTCAACCTGTTCAGCCCGCACGATGCAGGCCACCTGCTGCATCTGACTGGACGTTTGGTCGGCATGCAGTTCTATCCTGACATCGCCGCGAGTTTCCCGACGACCCACGACAGCGGCCCAAAGGGTTTTGGCGCGTTTCTGCTCACGCTGCTGCAGTCGCAGGGCGATGAGGCCGATATGAGCCACACCAACGGCAAGGTCACGGTGTCGCAGAAGCAATGGGGATTGATCGCAGGCGTTCCGGATTATCACCCGATGTGCCTGCAGGCGCTGACCGGATTGGTCGAGGGCCTGATGACCGCGCACGACCGGCGCTTGTCGCTTGAGATGACGTCGCAGTCGGACAGTCATCCCGGCCCGCTGTCCTGGACCATTACTCAAAAGCCGCTCGCATCGACTGACGACGGACGGTTTCCGGCGTAGCAATTCATCTGAATTGAATTGTTCCTTCCGTTCATTCCCGCGAACGCGAGAATCCAGCACTTCAACATTCTGGATCCCCGCTTACGCGGGGATGACCGGAGTTAATTTTTCTGCCCGCGCTCAGGCGAAAACGCTCTCGCGGCGCAAATCAATGCGTCCGAGCTTTGCAAAAAACTCCACTCCTCGCGTGAGCGGGACGATGGAGCGCCGGGAGGCGCCAAGGTGCTTGCGAGGCACCTTTGGCGAACTCTTGCGATCGAGTCCGCCGCACGGCCTGGCGAGGGCCATGCGCGCCTGATGCGACAGGCGCTGCGCCTCCCGGCGCTCCACCGTCGTCACTCAGGTTATCCGGCGGCGGTGCTCATGAAACATCGCGGCCTGAATGCAATAGGAATATAATCCCAATTATATATTTGGCACCACACGATGGAACATGTAGAAAGAGCCGCTTCCGTCGATTTGCCGGAAGCTGGCGCGCCCGAAATAGAAATAACCCCGGCTATGATTGAGGCCGGGGTTTTGGCGTGGTCTGAAGGCGATTCAGAGTTTGAGCCCGTCGCAGAAATCGTGGCTCGAATTTATCGAGTTATGCGGGACGCGGCGGATTAGATGTTGGGTAGTCCAAACGCCCGAGGTGTGGCGAGAGAGCCTGAAAAAAGCATGGCTGTTATAAGATACCGCCATTTTGGGTCTTTCATTTTTTCTTCGTGGCCATCTATCGTGAACCAATCACCTGGTTTGTGGTTGATGACGGGGTCTTTTGTGCCTGTCGGGAACACAGATATGTCGATGAGCTGGAAATTTTTGCACCAATCGGCAATTCGTTGAGAGTTAAAATCCTTGATGTCGATGTGATGCGCAAAGCGGTTTCTAATGTCCTTCATGACTTCAAGGTCTTTGAAGGCTCGCTCGCTGCAAATACCCATTAGGTAAGCAAGCTTGATCTTCGCAGAGAAGCTCCCGAGAGGGCCGGATGACCGGAACATCTCTTTTTGCACGGCGACGTGAGGGTTAAACCGGTGCTTAATCGCCGCCGTGAGTCTATTCTCTACAATGGTGGCAGCCATGATGGCTGCGGCTCTGTCAGAACTTTTGAAAAGTTCGCGTACAGCCTCGGTCTCATCATCGTTGAAAAGCGACCAGCCCATGGCAGACTCCAGTAAAGACGAGAAATATAGCGATAAGGAAACAAAGCAGCGTTTCGACGCGATGCTAAAGGGCGCGCTTAAGTCGCCGCCGAAGCCATTGAAAAGTATCGCGGCAAAAAAGCCGAAGAAACCGAAGAAGGACGCAAAATAGGTGGCGGTCAATTCCGCGTGGGGAGATTACCTGAGTTTTGATTTGCCGTCGTTACAAGTTGCTCCGCCAATTGCAGGGCATGTTCTTTTGGGAGCGACAGAGCAAATTCGGTATCGAGGCCGCGATCAAAAATTATCCCAATCTTATTTTCGTCTGTGGTTCCCACATTCATCGTCTGATAGTTCAGAAACCGCGCCTCGGTCCACTCCGTCAAGGAAGTCTGTTTCCGTCCCTTCAGTTCGCTAGCAGCTAAGCGGCGCTTAGCTTCGGCATTGACTGTTGCCAGCGAGCCCGCTGGGACCGCCATCGAGACATCCTTTTTCATACTGTTTAGGCCAACAAAAACGACGCAGAGAACGGTATCGATCTCTTGCCATACCATCCGACTGACTTTGACAATTTTGGACATGCGAACTCCCTCATCAGCGCGTCCGCCAATACTTGACGAATCGTGGTTTAGGTTTCGGCAGTTTAGATCGCCAGCGCAGAAAGCGACCGGCTTTTTTGGAGAAGTCAGGCTCAGTTAGCTTGACGATACGTCAGACGCTTGCCAGCCGCACCCTTGATGGCAAGGTCCGCACGTTCCCCGTCATTGAAGCCCAGCTTCACGCGATGATTGAAGCGGAAGTCGTACTCTGAAAGATAGCGGTGCAGATGCTTCTCTGCACAATGCTGATAAACGCCACGCATACCGCGCTTGAAGATTGAGAAGTAACCTTCAACGCTGTTGGTGGTTACGTCGCCGCGAGCGTATTCCTTCGCGGAGTGATTGATAGTTTCGTGCATGGCGAAGTTAGCGCCGACCTTGGTGTAGAGGCGGCTTTCATCGGTATGCAGCCGCGTTTCGCGGTGAATGTTCTCGTTGACGATGACAGCAACAGTGTTGGCATCGGCCACGGCAACATGAAATGAGCGCACTGAGCCACCACGCTCAACGAGCGACACGATGGCGCGCTTATTCGATGGGCCAGTGCGGCCAGCCTTTGTGAACGGACGGCCAGACGTTGTGGTCTTGCGAACCTTATCCTTGGCGATTGGACCGAAGTAAGTTTCGTCAGCCTCAACGATTGAGCCTTCGCCGCCCATTGGCGAGACAATGCCGCCATTGCGCATTGCTTCGCGGATACGGTGCGACAGGAACCAAGCGGTCTTATAGGTTACGCCAAGGGCGCGGTGCAGTTGATGGCTGGATACGCCCTTCTTGGACGAGGCCATGAGGTAGAACGCCTGTAACCAGACGTGCAGCTTGATATGGCTGCTTTCCATCACGCTCTTGGTGGTCACGCTGAAGTCCTTGCGGCACTCCTTGGACGAGCAGCGATAGACGCCAGCCTTCTTGGTGGCGAAAGACGAATTGACCGTCCCGCAATGCGGGCACACGCGCTCACCGCCCCAACGCAGGGCTTCAAGATAGGCGCGGGCCGCCTCTGGCGTCTGAA